>NZ_WEZF01000017.1 GCF_009177065.1 Tautonia marina | reverse complement strand
GATGAGCCAACGCCGTGAATACCAGAGCACCATCCTTTCGGCATCCGCCAGGCTCGTGACCAGCAGGGTTGTCAGCAGCCACCAGCGGATCGGCTCCTGGCCCTCCGGAGGGTATTCCTCCTCGGCCAGGATCGCCGTCACGGGGAGATCGGGGAGGCGGTCGCCGATGCGGCGAGTCAATGGCGGCGCCAGGGAAACCGCCGCGAAGCGTGCGGTCAGGCTCGCAACCCTTGCCGGACGGCCGGGGCCGCGAGGGATCTCGACATTGAAGGACCCCCGGACGGGCTCGGTCCGCAAGGCGCGGTCGAGGAGCTTCTCGGTGTGCCGGACGCGGCGACGCGGCTGGGCGCGGATCAGCAGATGGGACCCGTCACGCCGCGTGGCGGCGAAGAGGTCGTAGTAGTCGGCCTCGCGATCGGCCACCGTCACCACGATCACTCCCGGAGGCAATGCGGCCTCGGTGGCACTCAAGGCGTCGATCCATCGCTGGGCCTCCTTCGCCTGCGTTGGCAACTTGTTCCGCAACTCGCGATGCCCCAATCCCTCGGGGGCTCTTGCCCAGACATGCTGATGCAGCAGACCGAGGGGAACGCCGTCAGGGTCGGCAGCCAAGACGGAGTGGGCAAGCAGCCCGGCCTTGCGGCGGTTCGCCAGATACCCCAACCCCGAGGTCGCGGGGTGCGTCGTCCAGTCCAGCGCCGTGGTGTCCTGGATGGCCAGGACCGGGCCGGTCTCGGGCAGGCGGTCGCGGGCGCCGTCGCGATGTGCGGCCAGGATCGCCTCGGGAGAGCCCCGGTCATTGTCCCAGAATCGGTAAGCGGCCTTGGCCGCGGTCCAAGAGCCGGTGGCCTGAGGGACGCTGGCCTCCGGCCTCGCGGCGAGGGACTCTGATTGAGGCGACGATCACCCAGCTTCACGGATCGGAGTTCGTGTTCGGACCACATCCGACGATTACGAAGCGAGGATACCGAGTGATCGCCGCCCTCCAACTTGCGGGTAATGGTGAGCGATTCGTGGGGAAGGTCACTCTTACTTCGGGAGCGGACCCGAACCGCGGATCGTTGGCAATCATTCTGGTCAGCGATGGTCCGCCGGACCGGGGACGACGTGGCTCACCGATGGCGTTCGTTCCGAGACGAAGGCCGGCCCCCTGCATGGCCCTGAGAAACTCCGGATCGGAGCGCCGCGACGCAGGGCAGTGGGGAATGGGCAGGTTCGTTACGTCGAGCACCGCGAAGGGCTCAGCCGATCGCCCGCATGACCTCGGTCGCCTGGGCCAGGTCGCGTGCCGCATAAATCTCGGTGATCCTGGAATCGGTATGACCCAGGACGGCCTTGGCGGCCTCCAGCCCGAAGTCCTGGCGGATCATCGTGGCCCGCGTGTGTCGCAGCCGGTGAGGCGACCAGGCGGGAATCCCCGCCCGCCGGCAAGCCCGCTGGATTGCCACCCGGTAGCTGTGCCGTGTGTAATGAGCCCCGGCCGCGAGACGACCGGGGCGGCCGCTTCCTGGAGACTTCGAGCTCTCGGCAGGGGATCGACGCCGACTCCGTCGCCGTTGCCACTCCGCGACCTCGGCCGGGACGAAGCCATACGATTCCGGGTCGCGATCGAGCCAGGGGTGCAGCACCTGCTGGGCCCTCGGCCCCAGCACGATCACCTTCGCACGGTCGAAGTGCTGGGTCTTGTGGCGACCCGGCTGGTAGAGCCAGGCGTCTCCGCCGGTCTCGACATCGCAGGGCCGGATCAGGATGATCTCCTGAGGGCGGGCACCGCAGAGGAACTGCAACTCGACCATGGCCGCGACCTGGGGCGACAGATGGGGTAAGACTGCCCGGATCGCCTCCTCCGGCACGGGGACCACCGGCTCGGTCTCGCGAGCTTCCGAGCGCCCCCTGCGCAGGCCCTTGACCCGGGTCAGGGCCTGGTGGACCTCGACCGGCAGCAACTCCTGAGCGACGGCCCAGCCAAACATGCCGCGGATCCGGTTGATGTCCTTATTGATCAGTTTCCGCGACCGGTTGGCCTCGATCATCGATTACCGGACACGCTGCAGGGCGAGTGGACCAAACTCCGCAGCCGAAGATCGCCCGTAGAGGCATCGCAGGAACCGCAGGGCCTGCCGGATGTTGTCTTGCTCGCTCGTCGGGCGACCATCCTTGACGTAATACTGTTCGACATGCGCCCAGTACGCGAGCATGAGCTCTTCGATCGACAGCGAGGGGTCGGGACGCACGGGTCCGGACGGGCGTTGGTGCCGCTGATCGGCACGCCACTGTGCGATCAGCCGGGCGTAGCGTTCCTGGCTCTCGGGGGAGCCAAAGGGACCCAGATAATAACCGCGTCCGTCGATCGTGACGACGGCGCACTTGCGCGCCTTGTGCAGGTGATAGGAGGTAGGACGATTGTTCCGGGGCATGGTACGGCATCTGAGGTGGGCCAAAACGGTACATGTACCGTTTACCGGGACCTCTACGCCGCGCTTCCGACCACCGGAAGGTACGCCTAACTCGCGTTCGGCAAAGGAGATGGGTTTAGTCGGGGCGAGAGGATTTGAACCTCCGACCTCACGGACCCGAACCGTGCCCATTTAGGGCTTAGCCGCACAACTTAACCACCTTACATTGCAATAACTTACGCCGCTTGTATGGAGCGCAACCGGATTCCAGGAAATACTGGAAATTCCCGGGATTTTTCTTCCGTTCAGTGGCTTTCTCTGCACATGCAGAGTTTGATGCGATGGGTTTATATGCTGCCTGGTCGGAGCCGCAGCCTTCCCCTTCCATGCCTCGGATAGCCCGTAATCGCATTCTCGCGGCTTCTGGATGCGGATCTCTCCTCGGTGGGTGGTAGGGAGCAGGAAATGCGAAGATTCTTCTCTACGGCCTTCGCAGGGGCATTTTCGACTCGATGGTGGTCAGAGGTTTCCGCGTTGGCCGTGTGACCCCTCTCGCTCTTCAATGCCTCGCTTCACAGATTCACCCTCTGCATGAAAAGTTATCCACAGGCAATGCTTGTGTGTTAAATATATTTGTTAGATCTTGTGTTAAGCAGAATTTTTGCCCCGCAAGCCTTTGGAAACGATGACGGATTTCGGCGGGCCGGTGTGTGAAAGCACGAAAGACGGTGGGCAAATACACGATGTTCGGTGTGTAAAAGCACGAAAAAGACGCCTTGGTGTGTGAAAACACAAAGCTTGACATCAGTGTGTGAAAACACGATAGTGCGTTCATGGTGGGCAAAAGCACGAACAGAAATACTCCTCTCCTCCCGGATCGTCATCCGATCCAGGACTTTTTCATTTGCGATGTCACGGACGCCATTCCGAAAGATGATATCGGGTCGATGGAGCACCCCATCTTCTCCCTTGCCACCAAGCCCGATCTGACCGTCCGCGAGTATGAGCATAATGGCGTCAGGCTTACGGTCATACCGAGCACGCTCGGCCTCGCCACGATTCATGACAAAGACATCCTGATTTACTGCATAAGCCAGCTCATCGCCAAGATGAACGCTGGCTTCGACCCTCACCGGACCCTGCACATCAAGGCGTATGACCTACTCGTTTCCACAAACCGCAATATCGACGGGAGAGGTTACGAGCAGCTGGTTTCCGCCCTCGATAGGCTGAGCGGGACACGCCTCAGAACGAACATCAAGACGGGTGGCGAGGAAATCACCTCCGGCTTCGGCCTGATCGACAGTTGGAACATTATCCGCCATTCGGATTCCGGCAGGATGGCCGAGATTCGCATCAACCTCTCGGATTGGGTCTTCAACGCAGTCATCGGCCGCGAGGTGCTCACCCTGCACCGGGATTATTTCCGACTCAGGAAGCCCCTGGAACGGCGGATGTATGAACTCGCCCGGAAGCACTGCGGGAAACAGGACGAATGGGCGATCTCGCTCGAATTGCTACGGAAAAAATGTGGCTCCGCTTCCAGCGAGAAGGAGTTTCGGCGCCTCGTGAGCCAGATATGCAGCGAAGATGCCCAGCATGGCCACGTTCCAGACTATGCGGTTGCCTTGGAGGGTGACACCGTCAGGTTCATCAATCGCGGGGCTCTCCCTGCCCTTCAGGCTGTCCAGGCCACGGCATACCCGGTGCTCGACCCGGAAACGTATCACGATGCCCGAACGGTTGCCCCTGGCTACGACGTATACCTCCTCGAAGAGCAGTGGCGTAGCTTCTGGGTCGAAAGCGGCCAGCCCGAACTGAAGAATCCCGATGCCGCGTTTCTCGGCTTCTGCCGCAGTAGGTACAACCGCAAGCCTGTAGCCTGACCCCCTGCTAGGCGATTCGGCTCAGTCCGTACTTCGCGAAGAGATCGTTGATCGCCTCGGTCAGCAGATCCTGGGTCGTGGTATCCCTCTGAACGACGAGGAGCTTGAATTGCTTGGCCGCTTCCGGGGTCACATGCGCCGCGATGAACTGCCGGCCATCCCTCCCTGGCTTAGCTTCGTTTTTTGCACGTTTGCGGGTTGCTGTGTTTGCTGCCAAACGTGTTTGCTCTTCCGGCTGGCTTGGTAAAGGTGGTGATATTGTCGGAGCTACTGGCTCTGATGTGAACGTGAGGGGGGCTCTTTTCTTCATATTACAGTCCTTCTACTTAATTGCTTATTGTTTGCGTGTTTGCGTATTTGGCAGTTTGCACCTTGTTGTGTGGGAGTGTTGACGCGAAAAGTAGCAACCAGACAAACGCACAAACGGATACCGTGTTTTGCGCAGGCGGAAGCACCTTGAAGGCGTGCCGGAACACTCAGAATATTGCATGTTTGCGTGGTTCATCGTTTCTCCGCAAGCGTGTTTGCACGTTGACCTGTTTGCGCAGCCACTGGAACAATTCGGTGATCTCCTTGGTGGCCTTGCTTTTCGGATAGAGCTCTTGAGCTGTATGCCCATCGTTCACGGAGTGTGAGAACGCTACCAGTTGGTGGAGGACGGGTGGGGCGACGTGGACACCGCCTTCTTCCAGAGCGCTCCGGGCTTCCTCACCGACTTTCCCAACGGGAGGGACAGCGTTTAGCACCACGAAGGCGGGCTTGCCAGCCACGGCAGCGAGGCTCAGGGTTGTTCCGATGGCATTCAGGTCAAACGCTGCCGGGCGGCAGGGGATTAGGATGAGATCGGAAGCACGGGCGGCGGCAAGGGACGCCGAATCGGCATTCGGAGCGCTGTCAATGATCACAAGGTCTGCCGACTGGGAGGCCGCCTGTTCGAGCAGGCTAGGTAAGCGGGCGGCCTGGGCGGAAACCACGGCCGGAGCAGGCTCTGTTCGCTTATCGGCCCAACTCGATGCTGATGCCTGTGGGTCGAGGTCGAAGAGGGCTGTATTCATATTGCGGCGCTCAGCAGCCACCGCGAGATGGATTGCCAGTGTTGTCTTTCCCGCACCACCTTTCTGGCTAATAATTGCTATTGTTTTCATGTTTTGTCCTTTGGCCGATTGTTCCGTTGCGAACATACGCGCAAACACTTAAGCGGTCAAACAGATCGCACAACCACGATGCGGCTGTACGCCACACGTTTAACCTTTGGCCAAAGTAGCATCCTGGGTGCTGCCTTTCGTGCCTCCGTTTCCCTTCACCCTCGCCCGGCGGTCTTTCGCCCCGCAAGGGGCATATAATCTGGCCGAGGCGGGGGTGAAGGGGAACGGGGGCGCAGGCTGATGGCATGGCACGGCCGATGCTGCCGCAGATTCCGTGCGGTGCCTCTGTTTTAGCTGAACCTGAGCCCCACCAACGATAGGCGCGGGCGTAGCCCGCATCCGCTAACCGCACCAGGGATCGGAGCGGTCGCCGCAGGCGAGTCCCGAAGGGACCGAGCAACGCGAGCCGCGCAGAGCCCGGCCCGGCGAATGCCGGGGGTGCCATCGAGTGAACCGGGCGTGGGAGCTTCTCGCTGTATCCGTGTTACCACGAAGGGGACGCGAGGGGCCGACAGGCGGTGAAGCAACCCTCAGCCGGCCGAGTGGAAAAATCTTGCCATAACCTCGCCCGGTAGCCATGACTGGATGTCGATTCCTGGGCCGGCATTGAAGGCGGCGAGGCGGTAGGGGCATCCGATACGCTTGGGGGCGGAGAGGCGGCGGAGCAGCCGCTCACGGACGATGGCCTTCATGTCGTCGGCCTTTGCAGAAGCGTAGCGTTTCGCCTGGCCACCCTGGCCGACCCGGCCGTAGTGGATGGCGACCGTCCAGTCGTCGAGCAGGTCGCGGCCGACCACAATTTCATAGCGGCGGTGGTGGTTGCGTTCCTCGCTGTGGGCTTCGAGGGCGATGGTGAGCAGGTTATCCATGGCGGTTCCTTTCGGCGTTATTTGGGGGAGGGGCGTTTGGCTTCCAGCAGCTTCTGCCCGTGGGGCCTCAGGTTGCCCTTCGGGTCCACATGCCGGTAGAGGGTCTGGCGGGTAATGCCAAGCTCGGTGCAGAGTTCGCTGATCACGGTCTCAGGCTTTCCCATCGCTGCCTGGGCGAGGCGTAGCTTCGCGGGCGTCATCGTCCATGGCCTGCCGCCGTTCCTTCCCCGGGCACGGGCGGCGGCAAGGCCGGCCCGCGTGCGTTCGATAATCAGTTCCCGCTCGAACTCGGCTAGGGCGGCGAAGAACCCAAAGACTAGCTTGCCGCTGGGTGTGGTGGTGTCGATGGTCGCGCCATGCCCGGTCAGTACACGGAAGCCCACCCCCCTGGTGGTGAGATCATGCACGGTGTTCACGAGGTGCCGAAGGTCGCGCCCCAGCCGGTCGAGCTTCCACACGATGAGGGTATCGCCTTCGCGCAGCGCTTTCAGGCAGGCCGCAAGGCCTGGCCTCGCATCCTTCTTCCCGGAGGCGGTGTCTTCGTAGAGGTGCTGGGGATCCACCCCGGCTTCGATAAGGGCATCACGCTGGAGGTCGGTAGCCTGGCTCCCGTCCGATTTGCTCACCCTCATGTACCCAACCAGCATCCTGCCCGCCGCAATCCTTAAATTCGTTCAACTTCCGCCCTGTCACATAAACGGCCGGTTAAGTGACAACCCGGCCAGTACACCCAGGCCCAGCGACAAGCCGTAACATAAGCCGTCATTTATTCTTAGTCAACTAATTCCTTCGTTTTTGAGATTAGTAACACCGGGCGCGGCTGGGTTCCCTACCTTCCGGCTTGCAAGGGGGAGGGGAACCGGATAGCATTAAATTGAATGCAAATTGAGTGCAGGAGTACGGCGCATGCTCGATATCAACCGAGACATCAACTCGCTGTCGAACTTCAAGCGACACACTCCCGAGTTTATCCGGCAGCTGAAAGAAACGGGCGAGCCCGTTGTGCTGACGGTTAACGGGAAGGCCGAAATCGTCGTCCAGGATTCGGCATCATACCAGCGCCTTCTGGAACGGGCAGAGCAGGCGGAGAGGATGGAAACGCTTCGGGCCTCGGTTGAGGAAATGAAGAAAGGTCTGGGCATCCCGGCGGAGGAGGTGCTCGCTGAGATGCGGCAGATTCTCGCCGGGAAGAAAGCCCAGTGACCTATCGCGTCGTATTCACCCCACGGGCCAGGGCCGGAGCGATCGAAGCATTCCGCTGGCTGGCCGAACGGTCGCCGGAGGCGGCAGCCCGATGGTACGAGGGTCTTGAGAAGGCCATCGCCTCACTGGCAAAGTACCCGAAGCGCCATCCGATCGCCGAAGAGGAATCGGAACTGCTCGGCACCGAGATCCGGCAGAAGCTGTACGGCAAGCGGCGTGGAACCTACCGCCTGCTGTACTCGATTGAGGGAAACACGGTTTATCTGCTGTATGTCCGGCACAGTGCCCAGGGGCCGATCGATCCCGAGCACTAGAATCGCTCCTGGAAGGATAAACATGCGCGGATGGGTATCGAATTCGAGCAAGAGCGACTGGGTTAGCCAGCTACCTTAGAGAGCATCACTCTGACATAGCTCGCCATGTCTGTGGTGATTGCTTGACCCGGCCATAAGTTGTTGATTCCTTCGGTTTTGGCTCATGCTCCGTTACTGCACGCCCAGTGCTTTGAAGACCGCATCCACAGGATCTGCGTAGAAACCTGTCTGGAACTTAGCGAACAACTCTCCGGGGATTGTCGGAACGTCTTTTACGCTCGCCATCGGCAAGAGTAACCGCTTGGCTCCAGCGTCGAAGGCAACCTGCAACGACTCGGCCAAATTCTCAACCGGTATGATGTTGCCGCCGAGGCTCATGCTGCCGAGGATCACCATCTGCTGCTGGATCGGTTTGCCGAATACGCCGGAGCAAAGGGCGACGAACGAAGCAAGTGTCATCGCGCTCGCCGGGCCGGTGTTGTGCAACTCGACGACGTGCAGGTGGTAGTCATGGTCCCCCGGCTTGATCGAAGCGCTGACGCGGTTCGCGTTGGCTTTGAAGTAGTCGAAGCCGACCTTGATGGATTCCTTCGAGGCTGAGTTTGAGCCCAGGCCAGAGGATTTGAGCGCCCCATTACCGGAAGTGACCTGAGTTTCCAGGCGGTAGAGCCCTAAATGACCGCCTGAACCAGTCGCGACCGTGTGGATCACGCCGGGGTTCAGCGGTCCGTCTGGGATCAGCGACCCGCCGCCCTGTTCCGGCACGCTGATGAACTTCTCTTCCATCGTCTCCACGTCGATGTAGGAGAAGTGAACGTCGAAGAACTCCATGCCGCCGATCTTCTTCAGCTGCTCCTTTACCCGGCGACGGACTTCAAGGGCGTATTCCAGGCAGCGCCGAACGGCCTCCTTGTCATACTCCTCGTTGGGGTAGAGCAGCTTCAGCAGGCCGGAGACGGTGTGCTTGACGGCAATCGTGTCCCGCTGGTTCAGGTCGCGCCCCAGCTTGAAGAATTTGTTGATGGCATCACCGAAATTCCGCTTTCGCATCTCCCGCAGCCACTCGGCGAGGTAGTCCACGATCATGCCGTACTGGTTCGTGAAGAACTCCGGCCGCATTTTCGGGATTTCCCAGCCCGGCACATAGGCATGGAAGCGATCGAAGAAGGCCGAATCGATCATCGTCTCCGGGAACGGAGCGAACAAATGACTCGTCTTGACCAGGGTATCGACAGGTTGATTGATGTTGCCAACGAACACCATCGAGGCGTAGGCGTTGATCGCGTCACGGCCACGGGCGAACGAACCCGAGGCCATGTAGTCCTTCATGATCTGGACGCCATCCTTGTCCTTGAAGGAGATGCCTGCCACTTCATCGAAGGCCACGACATCCCACAGGCCGACCAGGCCTACCTGACGCCGGGCCATGTTGTAAAACAGGTTCGCAACGGTCGTTTGCCCGCCGGACACCAGGATGCTGTTCGGGCTGATCTCCTTGTAGATGTGGCTCTTGCCGGTTCCGCGAGGGCCAAGCTCGGCGAGGTTATAGTTGTTCTCGACCAGTGGGATCATACGAGCGAGCAGGTGCCACTTGACCCGCTCGGGAAGGTTCGCCGGCTCCATGCCGGTTGAACGCAAGAGCGCATCGATCCATTGCTCCTCAGTGAACGCGCGTCGTCCCTCGAACAATTCCTCCAGATCCATGTTGGGCATCTGGATCGGCTTGAGGTCGCGCAGCAGGAAAGGCGAGCCCTTCTGGTCCTCCTCGAAGAAGTATTCCAGCGTGGCGATACACCAGATCCCTCCGACCAGCAGCTTCTCGAACTGCTTCACGATGGAGCTGGGGACTTCAATACGGTTGACGCCGAGGTTGCCTAGCTGGGCCTCGTACACATCGCGCTTCTCGTTGAGCGTCACCGTCACTTTGTCGATGATTTTGAGGCTGCCACGTTCGCGGATCGTGGACTTGACCTTTTCGGCTTCGTCGGGCCGAACGTAATTTTCAGCCAATACCTTCTTGACCGTTTGTAGACCTTCTTCAATGACGGTTTCGTCATCCGAAGCGCAGTAACTGCCCAGCAAATACTCCAGGACGTAAACCGGCACGTTCGCACCTTCCTTGACCAGCTTGGTCAGGTCTTTGCGAACCACCTTGCCAGGAAAGTACTGGTTCAGGAGATCATCCAGCCCGGTATCAGGCGTCATGCCATCCTTGTTTTCGATCTCAGAAGTCATCGGTGAACGCCCTATCAATAATTACCTCAACGCTTTGCTGCTCAATGCCGGTTTCGGCGTCGAGCAGGACGAGGCGGTAAGGTGTTTTCTTGTTGTACTGCCGGTCCTTCAGGACCAGATTGACCCATTTTTTCCGCTCGTCCAGGTTGCCCGAACTGCTCTCGAATTTCACCGTCTGGATACCCGTAACCGGCTCGTCGCCCTCATACACAGCGACCCGAAGGGTGATCGGCTTCACCCGGTCGCTCACGGCCTCCATCTGGATCAACTGGAAGCGGCAGTAGGCGGTGGTGATGCGGTGGTTGCTGCCAAGCACCTGAACCGTGACCGGTTTGGTCTTCGTTTCCTGGGCTGACTTGCCCCGGATATGCTTGACCGTGACGACAGGGACGACGATCTCCTGCGGCATCGCGCCGCCATGGACAAAGCGAGCGCCTCCGACGAAATGGAACAGGTTCGCCCCTTTGGGAATCCAGAATTCCATGTCGCCATCGGCGCGAGCGGTCACGCTTAACTTGCCATGCCATGCCGCTTCGTGATCAGGGAGATTAGGGCCGATCAGGTATCGCTTCTTGGCGAGAATGGTGCCATCTGGCTTGTCGCTCAGCTTGCTCTTGTCGGTCTCGACCCGGGCGGTTTCCGTAAAGAGGAAGCCGTGGTCGGCCGTAACGAGGATGTGGTGCCCGTTCAGGTTGTTGACGATATACCCCACGAGCGCCGCCAGCTCGTTGATTGCCGTTCGCACCGCCTCGAAGGTTTTCCCTTCGGTCTTGCCATCGTCACCGATGGCATCGACAACATCGTGATAGATATAGACGACCCGCTTATCCCTGACGAATTCCCGCCCTTCTTCCTTCTTCTTCGCCATCAGTTCGTCGTATTTGCAAGCCAGGCCGCCAACGGCCTTCAGAATGCCGTCACGCTCACCGGCCACACTCGACCTGCCGTCTACCAGTACGTCGGTTCCTTTGTACCCCAGCGTTTTGTGTGGCAGCAGGCTCGCCATGCCAAGGGCGGTATAGGACGGTAATACCCCAAGTTGCGACGAGATCGTGGCTTCAAAGCGGTACTTGCCGTTGAGTTCGGTGGTGAGTTCCTGGGCCGCCTCGTACCGGAAGGCGTCGCTGATGATGACGAAAGCCCGGCGGTTGTCCGCCTCCTCCAGATATGGCTTCACGCTTTTCTCGTAGAACCGATACTGGTTGGGGACTTTGCCGATCTGCCAATTCGTCAGCAAGCCATCCTGCGGCTCGATGAACTTACCCCAGGCGAGCGCCATTCCGGTCAAGTACCAGTTGATGTAGTGGGCCTCCAGGTCGGCCCTGAGCGGCTTGACGATGTTCCAGCCCTGCCCTTCGGCGCTGTCTGCGGCCTCGCAGAAGTGCCGGTAGAGTTGGTCGAAGCGGTAAAGCTCGGACTCGTAGGCCCGGTACATGCCGGCGGCATCGGGATAGTCGAACCCGCTCTTGTGCTGATTGCGGAGCGCATAAAAATCAGACGCCGCAACAAGCGCATCGTAAACGGCGTGGAGGGCCTGGCGCGGAGCGTCCGTGGAATCGGCGACCGTCAGCGTGGCCCAATGCCCGGACTGACGGCGTATTGCAATCGCCCGCACATCATCGGCGTTGATCGTGTCGGCGGTCGTTTGAACCCGTTCCCGAAGGCTGCTGGCGATACGCTTTTCAACGGCCAGAAAGGTCATCACGTCGATGAGTTGGTCGATTTCGACGTTCGGCAGGTGATCTTCAATCTTTAGGATCGCCGCCGCTTCTGCGGAAAGCCGGTCGTAGCTCGTCCCCTTGCTGCTGCTGTCACGCCACTGCGCCAGGCAGACAACGGCGTTTGACCAGCCAGTGCGGGGCAGGAGCAGCCCACGGATCGACTGCGGCACGTCGCCCTTCAGGTGATGGGTGTAATCGGTGAGCATGAGCCGGAGGAGGAACATCTTCAGGGTCGGGTTTTCTTCCTCGTACCCGAACGCGGCTTTGACCATGTGCCAGAACGAACCATCGAGGTCAAACTTCTCGACCTGGACCCACTCGGCGGGCGGATTGTCGAGGTCGATCTCGCTCCCGGCATCGATCCAGGCATGGAAGAGTGTCCGCACCAGATTGAAAAGCTCCGGCTGGTCGGCCCTGGCGACCACGGCGATCATCTTGCGGTCGAGATCGGCGGCGGCATCATCGGGGCCGACAAGGTTCCTGACCTTCTGAAGCCGCTCCTTGGCGTCGAAGAACTTGCGCCGTTCGGCAATATGGGCTCGCAGCGAGAGATTCTTCAACCCCAGGTCTTGCAGCAGGATGCTGGCCCGGTCTGCCCGGAAACTGCGGCTATAAAGCCGGATATCGAGCAGCCAATCATCCTCGTAGTCGGGCTCTTCGGTCGGGGCGTAGAGGAGGAACTTCTTGTCAGGTTCTTCCCGCTCCAGGCGGATTTTGACTTCGAGCGCAGGGGTCTGGTCGAGCCTGATCGTGGTGACGCCATCGAGCATGATATAAGGCAGCGTGCTTTGAAACTCCTTGTCGGGATCGTTCCAGAAGACGATACGCTGCCCATTTTCATCGAACAGGCGAGCGAGCGCGGTGCTGATTTGGTTCAGATCGCTCATTCGTCGCACTTCCCGCCCGTGATCGCTTTGGACTCGGCCAGCAGGTCGCCGAACTTGCCGTAGTTCACCTTAACACCGTCGTCGAGGTCGAGGCTGATCCTCTGGTCAGCGGCGTGTTTCAATTTCTCCTCGAAGGTGAGCAGTTCATCCTGTTGCTTCTTCAGGTCATCCTGCTCCTTCTGGAGCTTCTTGCCGTGGCTGGTGCTGGTGGCTTTCAGCTTGTCGCCTTCGAGTTGCTCGATGCGGGCGGCGATCTTCCCCTGGAGCGGAATGACGTACTCATTCCGCATGCGGGCTAGCGTGCCTTCGTGGTAGCGGTGCAGGTAGACGAGGCACTGGAAGGCCCGCTGCTTGCCGCTGGAGAACAGCCAGTAAATTGGCCGCTTTTTGTACATCGAAAGGTGGTGCTTGTAGAACCCGGTGGCGAGATAGCGACGGATTGTGTCTAGTGGCTGCTCACCCTTGGTTGGGCCGAGACTGTCGGCGACGAACTTCAGGTTCTCATCCAGGTGTTCCTTCGGCCACGCCACACCGATGAACTCCACGATGCGGTTGGTGGCGTCGTCCCGGATGCCCCAATCGGATTCGAGCAGGGGGATGATGCCGTCATCGTCGGCCCGGAAGGTCTTGAATTGGCCGAGGTCGAAGCCCTGGTTGCCGCTGTGGGCGTAGATCAAGCCCGGCTTGTCAAGGCTGTAGCGGCCCATCATGCAGCCGATGGCGTAGGAAAGCAGCCGCTTGATGTCCTCGGCACGGTCGGGGTGGTAGAGCGTAATCTGGTCGTCGGGGACTTCGGGCGAGAGCTCGTCTTGCAGGCCGTAGGCCTCGATGAACCTGCGATTGTTGCGCTCCTCGGCTTCACGAAGTCTGTTGAATCTCTCCTGAAATAGCCTCTCATTGTGCGTTACGGCCGTGTCAATCGTTGTTGCCTTAGCTGTGACAAGCTCCGGCTGACGAAAATCCCAAGAGGTTTCTCTGGAATTCCAGTCGTCTTTCGCAATAGAGACGGCAGTTTGAACCACATCACGAATATCGCTGTGTTCGCCATTCAACAGGGACTTCAGCACAGGAAGTTCGCTAATGTTGCCAACTTGATTCTCCGAAGTCGGATTGAACGCGTTAAGCAGCCGGGGGCAAAGAACGCTCGAAAAGTAGCCGAGCAGCAAAGGAATCGCATCAGGATTGCAAAAGCATGACGATCCCTTTACATCGAAAAGAAACCCTGGCTCAGTGTAGCGCACACCGAACAGTCCGAAGCCTGTCGTAGTCCAGGTTATCCCCTCACGAAAATAGAAATCGGGATTTCGGATCGCTGCCCGCTTGAAAGCGAAAAGCTCCCGCCCGTCGCCTTCCCAATTAACCACCCAAATGTTGTTTCCATACCAGCGTCGATAGTCCCCACCCTTGTTGTAAGGGAACCACTTTTTTCCTGAACTCCTGGCAGCGGCCCTGTCAGGTAAGCCGAACCCGGTCTTGCCAATCGAAACTTCGTGCCAGAACCGCACAAAGCGATTATTATCAGCGGTTGCCATGCCCTGCTTTGGTTCGGCAACGTCTTTCACGAGCTTCGAGTCCGTGAATGCACGCAACATCTGTGGGCTAATCCAATAAGACAGCCTGTTTCCCGGAATGGCTTCAAAATCAGTAGCGCTGCGAACGAAGTGTGTTGCACAATCCCAGGACTTCTTGCGTGCAATCGCCGCCTTCGCTTCACCATCGCCGTCTACAAGACGAAGAAACGTGCCGTTTGCGTTCAATCCGTGAGGAATTGCTGAGAAAGCAGCAACCTGTACGATTTCTCCAGATATGCTGTCAAACGCTCGTGGGCCAAGATGCAGCATCGTGACGACATCTCGGCTACGCACGAAAGACTGACGGAACTCCTCGAAGCTGGATAGAAACATCCAGGAGTGCATCGTGACAAAACCAATAAGGCCGGTTTTCTTGGTACGCTTGAATGCGTAGTCGATGAAGCAAGCAAACACATCGGCCCTTGCATCGGCGAAATGTTCCGCAACGAACGACTTGAGAAGCTGGTTGAAATACTTGCTCCCCATGTACGGCGGGTTCGCAACCACGGCATCGTACTGCCGGGCCAGCAGCCTGGCCTGCTGCAACAGCGGCTTAAGAACGTGTGCCGAAGCTTGGGTCAGGTCACCGTACTTCAGCACATCGTCAAGACGTTTCTCAATCTCCGGCAACTTCGCCGCCAGCTCCAGCGGGATCTGGATCAACGAGCCGAATGTCTTGGCGTGCTCAAACAATTCCAACAGAGCGCCGATATTGGCTTGAGTGAAGTTAGCAGGCAGCTGTGGGCGGTTGGCTCTGGCTGCATTGGCCCTTGTGAACAGATTGTCATCCGGGTCGAAGAGATGGCCTTCAGGCGCCTCAGGCTCTGGCTCGCCATGCTCCTGTCCCTTGAGTGGCGACGTTAAGGCATAGAAAATCTCGCTGGCTTTCATGCCTTGACTGTCTTGAAACGCCACGATGTTTGGTTTCGCTTCGCTCTCGAAGATGCGGCGGTCGTCGGCACGCGCCTTCATCATCAGGGCGAAGGCGGCAAGTTGCGCCGCCCGATCGTCAATCTCCAGCCCGAACAGGTTCTTTTGCAGGATCAGCGTCGGGATGTCCCTGGCCCGGTAGCCCCGCTCCTGGTAGATCGCTTTGAACAGGTCGTAGGCTTCAACCAGAATGTGGCCAGAGCCGCAGGCCGGGTCGAGGAGCGTGAGTTCTTCCGGGTTCAGGCTGTTCGGCGTGATCGCTTTGAGTTGCTTCTGCACTTCCGGCGTCTGCTCGGCTGGCTCGATGTAATACTCCATCTGCTGCCGCAGGGCCGACTGCGGATAAGTCGCCAGCCATTGCCGACCGAGCGTGTTCTGCACGAGGTACTTGACGATCCAGTTCGGCGTGAAAAGCTGCGTGGCGGCGGGGATGTCTTCGCTGGCGACCACCTTGCCGATCACTTCGTCCTTCCGCTCGGAGATGTAGAACTGGTAGAGCCAGCCGATGATCTCGACTTCCTGCCAATCCTCCTCGTCGATTTCGCTCACGAGCTTGCGGATCAGCGAGTCGGAGTGCAGCAGGTTATCGGGGAGGACTAGCTCCGTCTCATCGCCGATGCGCTCGAACAAAAACGGCATGGCCTCGTGCAGGGCGTTGCACTGAGCCATGAGCAGCAGCCGGTAAAGGTCATTCTCCTTGTTCCCTGCCAGTTTCAGGTCGATAACCGTTTCTTTCTTCAGCCCCGGGAATTCGACATGCTCGGCATGTTCGAGGATTTCCGGGGCTGGCTTGCCTTCCGGGTGGCTTAAAACGCGGTAGCCATGGTCCAGATATCCATGCAATTCCATGAACCGGATGGCGACGAGCCGGTTAAACCATGTGTAGGCGAGGGCTTCCATCGACTGCTCGAAGCCGTGCCGCTGGATGCGGTCTTCGAGTGCCTTGCGCTTCTTGGCGACAGCGCGAGGATGCTCCCGGCCAGCAATGACCGCCACATCGCCCCGTTCCACCACCGGCTCGAAATGCTTGGGGGTCAGTCCGTAGAAGGCAGCACGATCCTTCATCGCCTGGATGAAATCCCGGCGGGCCTGCGGAGCGTAGTTCTTCAGGTTGGTGCGGTTCATCGGTTCCTTATCGACTTTGGATTCGTTCGTGGGTGCATGTGATAATTCGGCCTTCAGATTCGTGCGAGTCATGGCCTGTCATCGGATCTGTATGCGTTCATTGTTTGCCAGGGCCTTCTCAAGCTCCTGCCGCAGGGCGTCGAGGAAGCCATCCACGTCGGCCGGCGATTCCAGGTAGGCTGTCTTCACGATGTCTGCCGGTTTGACAATCCGCTGCTTCTTAACGACTGGAGCAGGCGGTGCGACGTTGCCCGATCCGTCGTCCTTCGGCTTCTTCTCCTCGGCTTGCTTGCGAAGGAATTCTTCGATTCGGCCTACCGCGACATCGAACTCCTTGACCGCTTCGCCCTCGGCCTGGGTGATGTGAGCAAGGCTTTCTTCCTTCTGCACCTGTTCCCGCAGTGATTCCAGTGGCTTGAGGCACGCTGCCCGCAGGCTGGCGTCACCCTGGGCGGTGGCAACATCCTTGTTCAGCGTGGCGATGTGGGCTTCGATCCTGCCGATGGCCCCTGTTCGCCGTTCCGTGAGCAGCGATGCGTTCACCGCATTCACGGTGTTCATGAGGGCATCGGCTTCCTTGATGAGCCCATAGGGGCTTCGCGCCGACAGGATCTCCTGCATCCGCCTGAGGGCAGGTCCGGCCTGGTCGTCTTTCTCCAGTTCCAACCGGTTGAGTTGGAAGGCGGAGTGCGCCTTACGGAGCTTTTCCCAGGTCGCCTTCTGGTGATCGTAAAAGTGCTCCAGGTCGTGATACTGCTCCCCGAGATCGAGCAGGTCGTTCTTGAGGGTGTTGAACCGCTCGATGAACTTCCTGCTTTCCTTGTCGGCGAGGAGAGGGTTAATGAGCGCCAGGCCTTGCGTAATTTCGTCGCCGCCAGGGTAGTTACCGGTATCGGCCAATTGCTTGTAGCCATGCAGCGCTGTCTGCCAGGCCTTGATTTTGGCCTGCAAGAACGTGGTCAGTCCGTCCTCACCATCCGGCCCCATCTCGGCGAACAGGTCTTTGCCAAGGCTCCGGGCGTTCTGGATCGCCTTGGGATCGGCGGTCTCCCGCTTCCGAATGACAATCTTGCGGCGTTTTGCCGGGGTCGTGATCGCCTCATACACCTTGTCGATGGGCAGCAAGGTGGAGTCCATCATCAGGTTGATTTCGCTCAACACGATGAGCCGGGCCAGGAGCAGCAGCACTTCCTCGTCCGGCCATCCGTAAGGACGCAGGGAGTATCGCTTCTCCAGCATATCGTGCAGCACGACTTGCTGGCTCTTCATCGAGCAGAGTTGCAGGTAACTGCGGAGGTCTTCGATGGCTTCAGGATTATTCTCGCCCTTTTCAAAGAGCAGGTTCTCCTTGGCGATGTCATTACTGCGGAGAACGGCCTGAACTTCCTTTAGCGGTTCGGTGGTGAGCCGCTTCAGGTAGCTCATCTTGCTGAAGGTGTTTTGGATGAGATATTCCATCGCCTCGGCCAGCGCCGCTATCGGCGACGAGGCCTTCATCTTGAGTGGCTGCCCGGCGACGAAGTATTCGGCAGAGGCGAGCATTTCGCCGAGCAAGGCCGTCAGCCGTTCCCGGCGATGGCGATTGTCGTCAGCGCAATCCCGTAGGATGCGTTTCGTCGATTCGGAAAGCGTTCCGTCGTTCTTGCGGGATAAGTATTTCTCGGTCTGGAGATAGGTTCGCAGCTCCCGGCCCAGGCTTTCGTCATTGCCCAGGCGGATCAGGACCTGGCCTCCGTCGGTCGTGCTATCCAGGAGCGCCTTCCCCTTGTCGTAGAGGTCGTAGTCGTCGGCCAGGGGCGTGATGACCGAGACGAGTAAGGCACCGTCTTTCTGGTTGCTGATGGGGAAGAGGTCGCAGCGGCGGTTGAACTCGAAGTCCATCTTGTTGGCGCTGAAGCGATGCTTGCGTTGCCCCTTGAGCACGTCCTCGAAGATCAGCTCACCCTGGAGCTTGGCTTCCTCGCCGCTGGAGAGGTCGACCTGCTTGATTTCCCTGTTGATGTCGCGTTCTTCGTTGGTCAGGAAGAAGTAATTGTCGCCGCTACGGCTAATGAGCGTTTCCTTTTCGAGCCGGGCCAGGCTCTCCTCGATGCGGCGGCGCAGCGCCAGCCTGTCGCCGTCGATCTGGTCGAGACAGAGGGTAACGAGGTTATCCACGTTCCCTTTCATCTCATCCACATAGCGGATAAGGAAAAGCACCTGGAGGAGTTGCCGGTCGAATGGCTCCAGGCTTGGGTTGCTTTCCGCCTGGTCGATGGTCTTTTTCACAGCCGTGTCGAGGAAACTCTCGATCGACGGGTAGAAGTCATAGAGCGGGACCAGAACACCGACTTCGTTGATCGAAACGGCCTTCGCCGCCGATTGGAAGGCGTCGAGCATCGAACGCTCCCCGCGCGCCAGGTGCATGCCGGTGGCCCCGGCTTTGCGGATCGCCTCGAAGATTTTCTGGATGAGCTGGAACTGGTAGGGGGCGAAGGGATAATTCTTGACGAAATCCTCGCCGTCTTTGAACTGGCGGAACGTCATCCCGCAGTTTTTGAAGGTAAGCTGGCTCTTGAGGATATCGCCACGCTTCTCGAAAACGGCTTCAAGGTCTCCTTTCACTTCTGGCAGTTTGGCGAGCAAGCGGGACTGGATCACCTCGTCGACGTTGGCGCTGGAGAGGGAGAGGGGAGGGAAGAAGCGCCCTTGGATCTTGGAGAAGTCCTGCTTCTTCGCCTTGCTCATATCGCCGAGCACCGTGTCCATATCCTCCTGGGACGTGACCACGACCCAGGCCCGGCGACGGCAGATGGTGCCTAACTCTTCCGTGATCGTCTGGAGGTTCAGCATCAGGTGGGAGTCGGTACCGATGAACTGGCCCACTTCATCGACCAGGAACACGATCCGGTGTTGCGGCCCTTTGGAATCCAGGTATCCCTTGACCCACTTGCAGAAATTCTCGACCGACATCGAGAAGTTCTCTTCGGCCCCGTCGATCCATTTCTCGGCGGCGGCCTGGCTCTGCCCGAGGGTTTCGCTGAGTGCTTTGACGACTTCATCCCGGTTGAACTGGTAAGCGTCCCGTTCCTTGAGCCAGTTCAGGCCGGTGTGGTTTTCGTACGCGGCATGAAACGCCTTCAGTTTGCCCTTGGATTCGAGGTAGCGCTCCATATGGGCGATGTGAGGGTGATCGCCGCTATAGCCTTGCAACTCATTCAGGACTTTGAGGAATACCCGCAGGATGAGATCCCGGCCCGTGGTGCTCCCGTGGTCGGCCTTGCTGTCGATGTTGAAGAGGATGACATCGGTGTTGGCGACCACCGCCCGCTTGATGTCCCCAAAGAGCATGGCGTCCTTGACCTTGCTCTCGAAAAACTCGACCGCCTGCTTACTCTCGCCGTTATGGGTGTGCGTGCGGTTGTGGAGCAGGTACGACAGCACTTTCAGGAAGTGGGACTTACCAGAGCCGAAGAACCCCGAAATCCAGATGCCCATCTTGCCGGTCGGTTCGGGATTCTTGCCCTGATCCACAGCTTCGAGGTACCAACTCACGAATTTTCGGACGTGCTGGTCGAGTTCTCGCGTGATGACAAACTCATCCAACTCCTGCCAGACGGAAGAGTCGTCAAGCTGGTCGGCCTTCACAACCCCGTTGATGGGCCGGAAGATGTCTCGTTCAAATAGATGTTTTATAAGCATGATTACCTCGCCTCACGGAGCCAGCTTGAAGGCTCGGTAGTAGTTGTTGTTCCGGAGCTTGCCAAACAGGCGAAGCGACTGGCCGTCATATCTGCCTGGATAAAACACCACGAGTGGTGTCGTGCCCATGACCGGCTGAAGGTTGTTCAGCAAGGTGTGTGAACGGAGTAGGGGCCAAATGCTACCCACGCCGGACACGATCACGAGATCGTGGTGTTCGGGTTGAGCGACCTCGGCGAACACGCTGCTCAGCTTGGATTCGTGTAACGGGCCAGCGAGGGCTTTCTTCAACGCCGCGTCACCCTTCTCCTTCTGCATCTGGATCGCCTTGTCGAGCAGGTTCCGGCTCTTGAGGTACTCCATCACAAAATCGAAAAGGTTGATGTGTTTGACCCGGATATCATGTTTCTGCTTGGGAATGTGGGTGAGTAAAGTGCTCAAGAAGTCTCGGACCCGCAATTCGTCTTCGGGCGGATAGTCGAAGATGTAGAACGCGATCTCGTTGCCGATACCACTGCCGCTCAGGAATTCATCGGAGATGACCCTGGGCAGTATCTTGTTGAGGCGATCGTTGAGGGCATCGCTCATGGGGACACCTGCATGCAACGCAGCACATATGACTCGTTGTTGAGTTTTAGGTAATGGAGCACCTGTTCGGCGATATGGACGGTTTGCAGCTTGAGGCTGCGGGTGTTCTCGATGTATCCCGCCTGGGCGAGCATTTGGAACACCGAAGAGCGCAGCCGCGTTCGGGTTGCCTCGCTCCAGAGGGGCATTTCACGGTCTCGCTCCCGGCAGCCTTCGAGGTAGTCGGCCCAATGCTTGTTGTTCAGGGACACGCTGAACAGGCGGTACTGCTCGCTGACGACGATCTGCAGGAAGTCGCCCAGAAGCTGGCTGTGCTTCACGGCGGCGGCGAACACCGCATGGGTCGCCACATCACCTTTCCCATCCCGCACCAGCTTCCATAGGTCTGGCCCCATCGTCTCCAGCCGCCCCCGGATGAGCTTCGTGAGACGCTTCGCTGTGGCAGGACTACGGACCTGAAGGACGTTCGTCGACTCAATCGCGTCTTTCCAGCCTTTGGCATCGACTTCGCGCAGGAGCAAATCAGCAATGATTCTGCTCTCTGGAAGCTTCAAGGCTCCTGGGGTGATGTCGGCCTTGTAACGCCTGCCAGCCAGTTCCATCATTCCCGGCCGCCTCGGAGCAACCGATCCTGTGGCGTGCTCCATAGTTAAGTGACCTTCATCCTTAAAAGGTTGCCATGACTGTACTATTCCTTGCTTTTGCTTCGTGCAAGGTAATGCCCTGGTGACTTCCTGATGCGTCACGCTGTCTGTTCCTGGGTGCCGCATTCCTATGTCACCGTCGGACGGTCGCCTGCTGCCTTCCCGGGGAACGCAGAAACCTTGATTTCGTCCTCGTGTGAGCGGGCCTCGGCGATATCGTGGCTGGTTTGCATCCGCATAAGAACTTCCATCCGGATGCCGAAGGCCTTTTCGAGCCGCAGGGCCATTTCAGGCGAAAGGTGGGCACGCTCGTTCAGCAGTGCCGAGAGGGTAGGGCGCGTGACGCCGAGCGCCTTCGCGGCTTCCGTCACTGAGAGTCCCAGGGCCTCGATGACCTTGCGTTTCACGAAGTTGCCCGGATGCGGGGAAGGCTTCGGATGGTTCGCCATTGGTTTCATAGGGAGATTTCGAGGCAGCGTCAAAGTTCGTGATTCAATTCCGTTCACTCGGATGACAAGCTACAGGCATGGATGTAGCGCGTCAAGCGACGCTTTACAGGATCTGAATGTCTTGAACAGGGTGTTCAAGTTTCTGTGTCTTCGAGGAATTGGCTTCATCCGCCAGGCAACTATCCTGGCAAGATCAGAAGCGGCAAGGCACCAATCTTGCGGCCCTCGCCCGAGGGCAGGATATCCTCGGCCCCGAAGCAGAGCCGCGTGCGGGCTCGCTTTGCGGCGAGGAATGCCCGGAGCTCCTGCCGCTCGGTACGGTGGTTCCGTCGATACTCGGCAAGCTCGTCGGGCGAAAGCTGCGAGTCGGTGAAGTCGATCTCAGTCATGCCGTGGCTACCAGGCCGTTGCCTTCGCGGGGTCGAGCCACTCGCCAAGGCCGATCACCCAGCTGCATACCAGAGGCACTTCCTCAGTGACGGACAGGCGGAATAGTTGGATGTTCCAGCATTCGTCTGGGTGCGTCGGATGGAAGGCCGATCCCGGCTCGGCGTGGATGTAGTGGTCGGTGAGCCGCGCGCCGCATTCGCAGTGGTTCATCAGGTAGCGGAAGTCGCCGCCTTCCTCGATGTCGGGATACCAGGTGAGCGTGCGCGAGCGGATGAGCGCGAGCAGATCCTCCGGCCATTCCTCGACATGGGTCAGGATGATGAACCGGCGGAAGGTGTCGCCGTCGTAAGCATCGAACAGGCCCGAGGCCGCAAGCGAATAGGCATGGCTGATGCGGCCGCAGGCCGGGCAGGATTCCGGGGCGCGGAGCACATAGAGCGGCGGCAGGGCCTTCGATGGGCCGAGCCCGTCCTCTTCTTCTGGTTCGTCAAGCGCTTCGTCTGCCATGCTCCAAGCGATACTCCTGTTTCGCCGCATGGTCAACCGTGGCGTTGATCGCCCTGGCTGCCGGCTTCCTCCTTTTCGTCGTCGTCCCACATTTGCCGGTAGACCTCGACATATTCCACGGCGGCCGCCGGGTCGATGGACCAGTAGTGGCGGCAGAGACGGCGGTAGAGTTTCAAGATGGGCGTGTACCCGCAGAAGCCGAGAAGGCCGTCGAGCGTACGTTCAATGTGGGGAACGTCACGAGAATCGGTGCTGAGGATGGACTCGACAACTGGTTTGTAGACTGTCATGGCCTGCCGGTTCAGTCGCTTATTCATCCTGGCCAGCGCGATGAGTTCCTCCGCGTGGCTGTCTTCCTCGGATTCGCGGCTGTGCCCGGTCATGGCTGGTACCTGGTGGCGATGTCGTTCCTGGTCATGCCCAAAGCGTTACCTGCGCTGCACCCTCCGGTCAACCGCCGCGTTGCGTTAACCATTGGACGCGCCGGCAAGTCCTAACGCCTTAACGGGTCAGTTGCACAACTAACAGGCGTGGTCGAAAGGCCACGGCCAGGCCTTTTGACGGTCAAAAATCGAGGCAATTCAGCCTTCGCACCGCGAAGGGCATCAGACTGTCACCAACCACTGGTAGCAACACATGCGAAAAACCACTTGATTTAGTGTTCCATGGGTCTATTATCCGGCAGCGATTCATTAACGCAGGGGGCTACCCATGCTGCGGATGAAACCAGTTGCGAGCGGTAAACAGGCCGAGCAATACTACGCCCGGACCGACGGCGGCTATTACGCCGAATCCACCGGGCTCCGCTGCCAATGGGGCGGCAAGGGCGCCACCAGGCTCGGCCTCGAAGGCCCCCCGGAATTCGACCAGTTCAATAACCTCATCCACGGGCTCGACCCGCACACCGGCGAACAGCTGACCGCGAAGCTTGTGAAGCACCGGCTCAGTGGCTGGGACGTAACAGCAAGTATCCCGAAAAACGTGACCATCGCGCTGGAGGAGGGGGATACGCGCATCCAGGAAGCCTTCTGGGAATCCATCCGCGAGTCGATGGCACGGCTTGAGAGCTACGCCACAACGCGGGTGCGCGTAGATGGCAAGCAGGAAGACCGCGTCACCGGCAACCTCGTGTGGTATGCGGTCGAGCACCCCGATACGCGGCCGGTCGAGGATACCAGCTTTCCTGAGGGGCACCGCTGGCGGGTGATGCCGCAGATGGACAGGCATGCCCATGTGTTCGTGGCGAACCTGACCTGGGACGGTGAGGAGGAAAAATGGAAGGCGGTCAAGTTCCGCCCGATCATGGATCTCCGGCGCTTCTTCGACCGCGATTTCGAGTCGCGGTTTTCCGCGAAGCTTGCAAGCCTTGGCTACCAGGTTAAGACTGAATGGCAGCGTGACGCCAAGGGCGGCACGCGCTACCGCACCTGGGACATTACCGGTATCCCTGAGAGCGTGAAGGAACGCTTCTCGAAGCGGAGCGCCGAGATTGGAGCGCTCGAAGAGGCGATCGTAGAGAAACGCAAGGAAGCCGACCCCGAGGCCCCGGATCAGCTTTCCGTGAAGGAACGCGACCAGCTCGGCGCGACCTCGCGCCGCTTCAAGCGGGATGACCTCACGCTCGAAGAATGCCGGGAGTACTGGGCTTCGTGCATCACCGGCGATGAGCGCGATGCGATTGCCCGCACCCTCCGCGAGGCGAGGGAGGGCGGCAGGAAGCCGCCCGAGGTGAGCCCGGAAGAGGCGGTGCGCTTTGCCTTTGAGCACCATGCCGAGCAACGCTCGCTGATCCCGTTCGAGGATCTGGCCATCACGGCGATGGAGGCGAGCCTTGGCTCCGCCACGCCGGAGGCGATCGACCGCGAGATTGAACGGCAGGGCATTGTCGGCCTCCATAACGGGCAGCGGATGGTCACCACCGAAGCCTTGCAGGCGGAGGAAGATGAAATCCTCCGCCTGGCCCAGCCCGGGCGCGGCGTGCTGCCGGTTGGTGTGCCTGAAGCGCTCAGCCGCAAGCTCGAAGGCGGCAGCAGGCTCAACGATGGCCAGTGGGAGGCGGTGCGCGGCCTGCTCGATTCACCGAACCGGGTGAACCTCATCGAAGGCCCGGCGGGCGCCGGCAAGAGTTCGCTCCTTGCCAAATACGATGAGGCGATGCGGATGCAAGGCAGGGAGGTGACCTACCTCGCCACAACCGCGAAGGCGACCGAGGTGCTCCAGAAAGACGGGTTCGCCGCGCACACGCTCGCCCGCTTCCTGCTGGATGAGAAGATGCAGGAGGCATCGCGTGGTGGCCACATCGTCGTGGATGAAACGAGCATGCTCGGCCACCGCGATGCGCTGAAGCTGCTCCGGCTCGCCCATAAGCTCGACCTCAAAATCACAGCTGTAGGCGACCCCTTCCAGCATGGGGCGGTGGCACGCGGCGCGTTCCATACGCTGCTCAAATCCCGCACGCTGCTCAGGCCCTTCCGCCTCTCAGAAATCCTCCGCCAGAAGGACGGTGATTACCTGGAAGCCGCGAAGCTGCTCTCCACCGGTGAGACACTTCCGGGCCTGGAGAAGCTCGAAGCGAAAGGCTGGGTCCATGAAATTGGAAGCGATACCGAACGCTACGGGCGCATGGCGGCCGAGTATGTCGATGCGGTGCTGAAGGGCGAAAGCGTGCTCATGGTAAGCCCGACCCACCGCGAGGCCGGAAAGATTACCGAAGCCACCCGCGGGCTGCTCCGGGCGGCGGGCAAGCTCGGCAAGGAAGACCACGCTTACGCGCGGCTGGTGCCGATTGCAACATCGGAAGCGGAGCGGAAACTGGAGCGGACCTACGAGAAGGGCGATGTCATCCAGTTCCACCAGAACGCCAAGGGCGGCTTCAAGAAAGGCCAGCGGCTGCTCGTGACCGACCCGGCCAGCGTGCCGCGCTCGGAAGCGGCGCGGTTTACGATCTACAGGCCCGAGCCGATCGCGCTCGCCGAGGGCGATAAGATCCGCTTCACCGCGACGGTGAAGGCCAAAGGCAAGGACGCAAAAACCTTCCGCAACGGCTCGGTCGCCACCATCGCCGGCTTCGCCAAGGACGGCGATATCAGGCTTTCCGATGGCTCCACCATCGGAAAAGACGCCGGGCACTTCCGGCACGCGCTCGTGGAAACGAGCTTCGGGGCGCAAGGCCAGACGGTCTCGAAGGTCATCCTTGGCATGTCGGCGGCATCATCACCGGCGATGAACCAGGAGCAGCTCTATGTTTCTGCGACGCGCGGCCGCAAGTCGCTGAGCCTGTTCACAGACGACCTGGATTCGGTGAAGGATGCCGTGCAGCGCTCATCGCAGAAACTGGTCGCCCTCGACCTTCGCCCGCAGGCGAAGCCCGAGGCGGAAGCTGAGCGGCAGGCGCGGGAGCAGGCCATCCGCCGCCACCTCGCGCACCAGAGGAAGCGGGGCCTCGTGGCACGGATGCGCTCGGCCTTCGAGGTGGCGGCGAAGCGGGCGAGGGACGTTTCGATTGGTGGATTTGCAGCACGCGAGACCCAGCGGAGGCAGGAGCACCTGACCGGCTATGAGCGCTGACACGATCAACATCAGCGAGATGATCCGAACCCCAAGGCCTGAGCCCCTCCGGCCGCCGGAGGCGGCGAACGAAGCTCACGTCATCGACGAGGATGGCCGGCTCCCGGGGCCGGGCGACCCGTATGAAGCCCACGGGCGGGTGAGCGCCAGGCCCCGCCTGACGTTGCACTGCCTTCTGGAGGGAGGCCGCAGGCGGGGCTTCGCCTGGTCAAACTATGACGGCATCAGCCTGGAGCCCCCTGGCCGCGACGGCAGCGGGCCGGCGGTCATCGTGCATTTTGCAGGCAGGCAGTGGATTGACCTCGTGATCGAAGGCTCGAACCTGCTTACGCTCTACGACTGGCTGGGCGAGCAGAAGATCGGCTGGATCCGCGAATGCCCTCCAGGGCGCGGGCCAAACGGCCCGGATGCGGTGTCTATCCGCAAGATCACGGTGCGTGATGCGACACCGCCATAAGCGGCCGCACCGGCCGGCTGCGGGCTTGCCTTGTGGATGGGCTACCTTGCCGGCCGGTGCTGGGCCCCTCCTTACCGGGGGGCGAGGAGGGCCTCCGCGTTCCTGATGGCTTCGCGGGCGGCATCGAAGGTGAGGGTCTGGTAAAGGTCGGCCTCCCCGTCGAGCGAATGGGCGTAAAGGTCATCCCAGACGCGCAAGCACCCACGCAATGCAGAGATAAGGACTTGCAGCGCCTCAAAGTGGCCTTCGGGTACGGTTGCGGTGCTGCTATCTACTGCGGCTTCGAGGGAAGAAGCCTGTTCATCGAGCTTTCCGAACAGGGTTTCGGCATCACGGAGGATAGCCATCGTGTCGGGATCGCCCTCCTCGCCGCAGCCGAGCTGCCATATCTCAAGCTCGTTGGCGGCATCGCGCAGCAGCGCGAAGGCTTCCCTGGCCAGGTGCATGCGCCGGATGTGGGCATCGCACTGGTAGGAACCGGGGAAGGGCTGGCCGGTGATGCGGAAGTAGGTGGCTTCAGCCGCCTCGCGGCTGGAGAAATCGCCAATCGCCTCAACGCCTTCGCCCTCAATATGGCCGTAGAGCGTCCAGAACTGCGCTTCATCGTCATCGCAAACGACGGTGATGCTGCCATCCGGGTCAGGAAGCCCGGCACCGTCGAGGGTCTGGCAGCCGGAGATTTCGTAGTTGTCGTAGGGTTTCATGGGAGTTCCTCCGTGGTGCTAGTGTTGATGTAATCCTCGGCGGCGGCGAGGCATGCTTCGCGGCCGTAGAAGTTGGCGCAGGCATCAAGCAATTCGTCGCCGTCCGCACCGGGG
Organism: Tautonia marina; assembly: GCF_009177065.1. Classification (NCBI taxonomy): domain Bacteria; kingdom Pseudomonadati; phylum Planctomycetota; class Planctomycetia; order Isosphaerales; family Isosphaeraceae; genus Tautonia; species Tautonia marina. The sequence goes on along the minus strand of NZ_WEZF01000017.1, from coordinate 154,666 downwards.
CGGCCGGCAACCCGCTCGACGGCGTAGCTATACACCTCGCCGTTCGCCCAGGCCGTGTAGTCTTCAAGGAAGGCGCGGGCGTCGGCCTCGCGGTGGCGGAAGCCACGGGGAAGCCCGCATGATGGGTGCTCCCAGAGCAGGAGGCCAGCGATCCTGGCCGTATCCCACCGGCACTGCGGGCCTTCGCCCATCAGCGACCAGCGGCAGAGGCTGTGCTCGTAGTAGCTCAGCCAGAAGGCCGTGCCGACCTCCAGCTTCCGGGCCAGGCCGATGCTAGTGGGTATCGGGCAGCCGAAGGCATCAAGCCCTTTGCAGTAGGCGCTGGGGTGCTCGTAGCCGGTGTGCCGGTGGCTGAACGATACCAGCCGCCAGCCGCCGCCCCATGCGTCGGGCGGGCCTGCGTCCACATCAGGGTCGAGCAGGATGCGGTAGGTCACACCGTTGCGCTCAAGGAGGAGAGTATCGGGATCGTCCATCGCTCACGCCTCCTTGCAAGTGGTTTCGGGTACGCTATTCGCCTCCGCTTCAGCCCCAGCGATGTCGTCTTCCCAGACGGTGAGCGATTCCAGGGGCTCCATCCAGTCTTTCGGGTACACATCGACAACGATCCCTTCGTCTGTTCGGATAATCGCCACATCAAAGAGGCCATCGACCAGCACATAGAAGCGGTCCGGCGCTTCCTCTGGCTCGTAGCTTGGCTCGAAGCGGGGGGAAGCCGCAGGCAGGGCGAGCGCTTCCGGCGCCACAGGGTGCTCCGGCGCGGCCTTGCGGAGGCGCTCTGGCTCGAAGTCGATCATTCTCGACTGGGTGTATTCCTCGTCACCGGCAACATCGACCAAGGCAGCGAACTCCTGGCCATCACAGTCGTCGGTATCGTCAGCTTCCTCCGCCTGCCGTTCGCGGGCGATGGCGGCTGCGGCTTCATGGGATGCGGCTTCGATGCCCCGGAAGGTGAGCCGCATTTCCCGGTAAAGGTGGACGTTGTAGAGGGCCATGGTGTGATTCCTTTCACATTGGGGGTTGGTTAAACGGGTTACGCTTCCTGGCCTTCAGGCTCGGGCTTGTCGCCGAAGAGGTGCTGGGCGGTTGCCTCCAGCACCTCCCAGTTGATGCCGACGGTTGCGTCATGGCATGTCCTGGCGAGCTTCAGCACCTGGAACGCCTGCTCGCGGGTGAGGTCAGGCCGGACGCATAGCACGTCATCGACGTGCCAGCGGAAGGCCACTTCCTCGCGGGCGGCGAAGAAGGCATCGAGCTGGTGGGCATCGCCGGGCAGCCGTGCCTCCTCATCCAGCCACTCCCAGGTGTTGAACGAGCGGATATGGTCGCGGGTGATGATGTGGGCGAAGCCACCAAACTCGCCGGGGCGCATCTTGCTGCACGTCGAAGCGCCGTGGATGGTGATGGCAGGGTATGCTTCCTGGTCGAGGGAATTCAGCTTCCCCTGGAGGAATTCAAGGCAATCGAAGGTGTACCCGTCCTCATCCTCGCCATCGACGAGGAAGTACAGGTCCGCAAAGAAGTAGAGCTTGCCGCCGCCAACAGGCCTGGCCACCAGGCCGCAGGCGGCCGACAGCGCATCGAGTTCGGATTCAGTAAACAGCTCGCCGGGAAGGTCCGGCTCGACGGTCGCTTGGGAATAGTTATCAGCCATAAAAAATACTCCATGAGAATGAACAGGTTGGGTGAAGTTAGTTGGTCAGCTTAGTAGTCGTCTGGCATCAGCACCGTGGTCGCCGAGCGGTCGGCCTCGGTGATGATCCAGAACGTACCGGCGTTGCTGGGGTAGGCGGAGAGCAGGCGGTCGCCATCTGCGATCGCCTCATCGTTTTGTTCGGCGTCGTCCTTGCAGACGGTGCCCCAGTCGCCGCCCGCGTGGCGGGCGAGGGCTTCCGCCACTTCCTCAGGCGTAAGCTGCTCGAAGGCGTTCGCGGTGATGATGAGCCGGCCGAGCGGGAAGCGTGGCGCTTGCGGCCGTGGTTGGATATCGGCGTCGATCAGGACGCCATCAGCGATGGCCTGGTCGGTGGTGTATTCAAAGATGCACTTCGAGGTCATAGGGTACCTTCCTTGGTGTTGTGTTTATGAGGTGAGGGGCAAGGCGGGCGGCAGTGCCGCCCGCTGTTGCTGCGGTCACTGGGCGGTCGGGCCTGCGTCCCGGCGGGCCTTGGCATCGGCTTTCATTTGGTTCGCGATGTAGGTGTGGGCCTGGTCGAGGAGCTTGGCCATCGTGAGCAGGTCGTCGAAGCCGAGGCTTTCGGTTTCGCGCCAGGCATCGTCGCCTTGCCGGTAGCTGCGGCTGGGGTTGACGCTGTACCAGTTGCCGCCTTTCTCGCTGCGGTTCCGCCAGATGGTGACGCTTAGGTTGCCGAAGCGGATTTTGTGAGCGGGTTGTGCCATAAAGGGATTCCTTTCCGTGGTGTGGTTACCGGCCCCGCCATCGGGGCCTTACGGCACGCAAAAAGAAGCCGCTCCAGGCGTGGCCTTCAGGCTTTACGGGTCAAGCGAAGGCCGGAGGCTCCGCGAAAGCGGAAACCGGTCTGGCAGCTTGACCTGCACGCCGGCGGCTTCAAACGTGCCGACCGGAAAAGGCCTCGTGCGGGGCCCTGTAGAGCTGAACGGAAAGGGGGAGCGGCGTGGCAGATCGCTCAGGCGAGGAGGCCAACATGGAGCGTATCGCTGGCAGAAGCAGCGGGAACCTAGGCTGAGACAGGCTGCTCGTCAGACCGCGTTGTAATGGATCCGCTAGGACATTGAGGGCGAGCGAACGGCACCCTACGGCAAGCGATTCCATGTAACTGATGCCCGCGCTGCCGCCACAGGCTGACATTAACCTACTTCACATAGACAGAAAAAACCGCAATATGAACATCCCAAAAGATGAAGTTAATACTCACAAGCATTAACCGCTGCAGTACTTAGATTAACGCACATGCACTATTTTCTTTATCTATGTACTAGCACCTGTTAATCTCGACGTGCGGTTATGTTAAGTTGTTGCCTGCATTTGTCATGCAGGACAACCAATAGCTTAACACTGCATGTATCGGTCTCTGCAGCAACGCAGAGCCAGTACATTGTTCGTGTGTCCAAACCTCCTAGTACAGGAGCTTTGATATGCGCGCGCGTTTGTTCGCTGCATTAGCAGTGATGATGCTGAGTGCTGCTCCCAGGGTCTCTCTGGGGCAGTGGACGGCTTATGTCGGGCATGACCTCGACGATCCGAATGGGACATTCGCCATGGCGTTCCAAGACGCCTTTGTAGAAAAGGTTGTGGGATTCGATCTGGGTAACACCAATCGTTCGCTCAACATCCCTGGCTACCCGCTCATCGATCCCTTGACGGGGTTGGTGTATGGTTACCGGCATTGGATGGATACCAACCAGAAGCTCATTCGTGTCAACGTCGGGAGCTTCGGCTCGATCCGTCAGGATGAATGGAGTATCATTATTACGAGCTCGCGCTACTTTACCCTTACGGGGTGGGGCGGGGCAAAGAGGATACCGAAGAAAGTCACCTGGCCAAGGCTGGATGGCTCCATCTTCGTGGGTTACCAACTGCAAGTCACACATGGTGACCTGCAGAATCTGGCCCATCCAACGGAAGAAAGCCACCTTCACCTTGAGCAGAAAGGTGAGGAGCCTCTGACAACCATCATCCTCAATCCTCTCTCAGACGAAGAGTGAGGAATCAGTGACCCGCTCCGCACGCAACTCACAAGGCGTGCGGAGCAACCCGTTCAGAAGGGGAGTGATCGTATTGCAATTACAGGGATACAGGATGGTGTGGTGTATGTCGTATTGTAACGCGAAGCATTAAGGGCGCATTCGGTAGCACCTGTTGCCCGGTATGCTATACGGTCCGTACCTGCGTTGACTGTCTCTACGACGGTTTGTACAAAGCCACTATGCGGGCGGCTATCGTCGATCTTTGAATCAAGTGAGTACGCTTCCTGTGCTGTGATCTTGTAATCTATGAGAAATGCTCCACCGCCACCAGTAATCTGGTAGATGCCGGCAAGGGCGAACCAGGTGCGTCCGGCCGACCATGCAATGGAAGGTGGGGAAGAAACACCTCCCAGCACATGGACGAAGCTGCCGGGTAGCTCTGCGCGGGGCCAGTAGCGGGCCAATGTAGCCTCGCTTGTTGTGTTGGGTACACACCGTTCATCGGGGCTTGAACTCTTAAAGTTCGATGCCTGGCTGCGAAGCACCCGGGCTACATAGAGGTCTGCCCATAGCATCATCACCTCACCACACCCGGAGTCAAATGTGTTGTATATATGCGTTGCACCAAAAAACTGGCGGTTGTCATTAAAAGTGTTGCCAACATCGGCGAAATGGGTGTTTCGCGTGCGCAGGCCAGAGCGAACGGCGAGTGTGTTGCTCATGTCCCCAGGATATGCTCGATATTTATTACGAAATGCGTAGATAGCAGATTCGAGTTCTTCCAGTTGCCCGATTTGTGATCTAATGCGAGCATTTGCGATCATGTCTCGACCTACAAGAATGGCTCCGGCCAGGAGGCCGATGACTACCAGAATGATCGAGAGCTCGATGAGCGTGAATCCTCTCCGGCACTCGCGTGGCGTAGCATACATCGTTCTACGATCAAAGCACATAGGTCTAGGGAATACTCATAACAAGACAAGGAGCATTCTTACCCCATGCGTATTAACGATGTATTAACGAAGTGGGCATCCTAGCCAAGCGATTACATGCGACTTCTAATCGTACGATAGGATGCCCGCTTAGGCTGAGATCAGGCTGTTCTGCCAATCAGGGGCGGTAACGCACACCACAGGTCAATTTGATGTCTAGATGGCCATTGTAAAACGAGCCAGTGTTGGCGTTTGTACAGGTTGGTTTCCAAGCGATACTAGAGGCACAGCCATATCCTTTCGACCGGCAATGTGCATCCAGGTCTTGGATCGTGAGCTCAGGCGTACGAGTGCAGCGATTTGTGCCGGCCAGGTAGATTTGGTGACCTATTCAGACTGGCGCTTCCAGGTAAGTCACGACCTATTTAGTGGCGCCCATACGTTAGAACTTCAGGTTCGTGATGGAACGGCAGCCTCGGTCGGTGCGGGAAAAGTTGTATTCGGCGGTGGCTGGATCGGTGCTGGTAGAACAGTCCGGCGAGGGATACTGGTAGGTTTGGAAAAGGCCTGTTCCGGGCTTGCCATCATCTATTTTGCTGTCGATACGATACAACTCTGCTGGTGTAGAGCCGTAGCTATTTAGATCCGCAGGAAATGAACCGCCATCCCAGATGTCGCGCATCAGGTGGGATGAGAAATCGTCAAAAAAAGCATTCGCCGCATCATTAACTACTCTTACATGCTCAATGATGAAATTATTTCCCTGACGCCAGCGCGGCACATTCACGCCACCAAGCTGGTTGTAGCAAGAGCTAGGACCTGGCGCCATGACACCGCTATACTGCCCGCTAATAAGCCCGGCATTGGCGAGGTGCTGCCATGTGCGGAAGATTTCATAGCATGCCTTTACACTGTCTGATGGTATGTTTTGTATCCTCGATGCAATCAATCCATCACCGTCCCCGTTGCATGTGGCTGTTTTAGGCACCAGGTTGGCAGTGGTATTCGGGCAACTGGCATCCGCAGGCCAGAAGCGGGTGGCCGTATCGCAATCCCCTGGCAGACAGTTATACTTATTGCGAAATACCATGATGGCGGACACGACCTGGTCGCGGAGAGAGAGCATGCGGCGAGCATCGGCGTTGGCGATAATCTCGCGGCCAGCAACGATGCCGCCAACAACAAGGGCAACGACGACAAGCACAATACTCAGCTCGATGAGGGTGAATCCTCTCCGGCGAGCGTGTAACGCAGCATGAATCACTGGATTATCAAATTGCATAGGGCGAGGATAATTCTCGCAAGGGCACTGACCCTAGGATTACCCCCCCCCGCGTTAACTTTTCGTAAAGGCTTGCTCAGAACAGCCTCAGCTGCCTCGCATCCTCGCGGCTACGAGCAACACGCTCGCGGTAGGAGGGGGCGGCCTGGCGGGGCTTTGACCTCGCACGCCGGCGGCTTCAAACGTGCCGGACGGAAAAGGCCTCGTGCGGGGCCCTGTAGAGCGGAACAGAAAGGGGGAGCGGCGTGGCACGCCCGCGATACTCCGCCGGGTGGCAACCGGCGCGGCATAGATGGCGTAGGGCCGCTAGCCGAGGGTAGGAAACGCTTTACAGTATCGCATCGCTGCTGTAACATGTTACGATGTTTAATAAGCGAAAATAGGGAGCCAGCGATGGAGGTAACGGGGGACAGCAGCGGGGCCTCGAACAGGATGGGCGCATACAGGAGCCGCCTGCGGAAAGCCGGGCTCAGGCCGGTACAGATATGGGTGCCTGACATCCGAAGGCCCGGGCTTGCCGGGGAAGCTGCCCGCCAGTCGCTGCTCGCCTCAGGCTCACCCGCTGAGGCAGAAGCGCTCGCATTCATCGACATGGCCGCCGATACGGGCAACCCCGCGTGAAGCGGGGGGAGGTGGTGCTTGCCGTCGCCCAGGGCGATTACGGCAAGCCGCGCCCGGCGGTCATCGTACAATCAGACCTCTTCAACCCGACCCATGCCAGCCTGCTCGTCTGCCTGCTCACCACGGAGTGCGTCGAAGCCCCACTCTTCCGGCTCACGGTTGAACCATCACCGGATAACGGGCTGCGCGAACCATCACAGATCATGGTGGACAAGTTGCTCGCCCTGCCGAGGGGCCGCATCCGTGAGCGTATCGGCACGCTCGATGACGAGAACTTGCTGCGCCTGAACCGCTCGCTCGCGTTGATGCTCGGCATGGCGGGGCTTTGATGTCGCACGGAGGAGGCCTCACTCGCGCCGACCGGAAAAGGCCCGTGCGGGGCCCTTGGAACGTCAGGACACGGAAATGGGAGCGTGGAATAGCAGATCGCTCATCTAAATCACTGTGGCTAAATACCAACAGACGCAATGACCGCATCAGTCCAGTAGGTTATTCATAAGCCAGGTAGTTCGTTCCGACCATTTTGCTCCGCTCTTCCCAAAGATGACATACGACGAGTCAATACTCCCAGCCGTATCAGTAGCACCACCTACAACGATGTCCACATTGCCATCATTGTTGATGTCACCGGTGGCTATGGCCGAGGGATGGCTGTACCACCACACATCGCCAAAGTAGTAGGGTGTGCCGAGACCGTTGAGACGGATGCCGTTCACCGCCGTACCTCCACCTTCGAGATATGTCGAATTGAGGGTAATGGCGGTGGGCCAACCCGATTCACGGCCCCAGACAACATAGACAGAGCCTTGCGCGCTGTTATACGCGGGGCTGCCGATGACGATATCATTGATCCCATCGCCGTTAATGTCTGCAACCGACTGGCTGCTACCGACATCTGACCCTCCGGTCTCGCCTGTTAGCATGACGCCATTACCAGCCGATATGAACGCAGATGTCATCGTCATGGTCGTGGCGGGCCATGTACCAGGATTCCTTCCCCAGACAATGCCAAGTTTATTGCTCCAATAACGTCCGAACATGATGTCATCGTAGCCGTCCCTATTGATATCGGCAGCGGTGACGCTGTGCGTCGGATTGTTGGAGTACCAGTTCTCGCCATCGAGGCGAATGCCGTTTTGGGCCGTGCCACTTCCTGCAAGGAATGTGCTGTCGAGCCTCTGGGCATTGCTCCATCCGGTCTCACGCCCCCATACGACATAGACAGACCCCATATTGGCGCCACTGAAGTCGGTTCCCCCGGCAGCTATGATGACATCATCTATGCCATCGCCATTGACGTCGCCTGCGCCGACGTAACTGCCAAGCCCGTCACCGTCCATGTCACCTTCGAGTATCGTGCCATTTACGGCTGTGCCTCCGCCAGCAAGGTATGTCGCGTCAGGGATTAGCGGTGTGGTCCAGCCAGATGATTTGCCCCAGATCACCTTCACCTGCCCGGCCCCGGAGCGACCGCCTGGCGACACACCATTATCCCCTTTGATAATATCGGCGTAGCCATCGCCATTGATATCGCCAACGGCGAAACTGATATTTTCCTCACCTATGCCGCCATCTCGTTGTAACTCAACACCGTTCAGCGTGGTGCCGCCTCCGTTGAGAAAGGTCGTGTTCAATCGGTTGGTCGAAGCCCAGGAACCAGTGCGACCACCCCAGATGATGTAGGCAGGCCTGTTTGATGTGCCTGAACCAATCAGAACATCCTCTATGCCGTCACCATTTACATCGCCGGTAGGCATCATGCGGCCGGGTGCCGCCCATCCGAAATCACCATCCAGGCGAAAGCCCTTTGAACCATCAATGAGTTCATCGGGACCATCGAGAACCTTGCCACTATCCGGCCAGCCGTAGCGGCGACCGAGTATGACGTAGACAGACCCACTATCCGTCCCGTAACGGTCTTCATATTTCCCTGCGATGAAAAGATCGTTGATGCCATCTCCGTTGATGTCGAGTATCGCGGGAACCCCGAATGACGAACGGTTCTGGCGGCCTTCGAGGCGGATTGCCTCTTGGCACATGCCACCCCAGATGCTTATCTGCGCCTGCTCCCAGTCCTGCAACTGCCAGCGGTACTTGACGCGAACATGGTCGTCGAAGCGGTCGGTGGCGCTCACCTCGCTCAAGGCCTGCTGGGTGTAGCTGCGGTCCCAGGTGGTGGCCGCGCCACTGCTGTCGCAGTTGCAGTTGTCGAGGGTGGCGGTGTTGGTAATTCCCGAGGAAAGGCGTTGCCCTGCCTTCGTGTAGCCGCCATGCCCGTCGCCCCCGGTGCTGAAGACGACGTAGAGAGCTCTGTTGGTGAACGCAAGACCGCTCACATTCTTGACCGTGATCGCACCACAAGCGCGGTCACTCAGTGGATATGTAAGGAAAGCACGGTTTTCGGTCATCTTCGCCCAAACGGCATAGGCGATGCGCCGCCCCCAGCCATCGTACAGGGCGGATTTCGGAAGGCCGAGCGTGGTGATGGGCACGGCTCCTTCGACTACTTTCTTCACCGGTCCGAAATTCGCGGCAGGCGTGCCGCCGGTACAGCTTCCGGCATTGGCAGCCTCAACCCCGAAATTTGCATCGGTCTCCGGCAGGGTGATGTCGGCGGGGCAGGGAAGCCTGCCGTACACGTTGATAAACTGCTTCAGCGCTGTTTCGATGGCGGTGAGCTTCTTTTCCGTCTCAGCACGGCGTACTGACTGGAGCGTTTCAGGAACAACGGACATGCCCATGGCGGTGACGATGGCGATGATAACCAGGGCGATGGTCAGTTCGAGTAGCGTAAACCCTCTCCGGCGTGTGCGCTTTGTAGCTTGAATGTCTGGAACGTCAAGGCACATAGGGCTGGGTAATACTCACAAGTGGACAACGTGCATTCTTACCCCCCCCGCGTTAATTATTGGTAAACAGTTGCTCAGAACAGCCTCAGCTGCCTTGCATCCTCGCGGCCTCGGCTGATGCGCTCGCGGTAGGAGGGGGCAGGCATCACAGGCTTTGGTGGCCAGGCCGCCACGGGCGGCTTCGCGGGTGACTCTGGCTCTGGAGTAGCCGGTTCCGGCTTCACTGGCTCGGCGGGAGTAGCTTCGACCTCGGTGGCCTCGACATCTGGCTCCACGGTTTCCGCCACGACGGCCGCCTCCGCCTTGAGCCGACGCTTGATGCGGCGGGTAACCGGCTCCTCGGCCCGGGCAAGGGTGCGGGGGGCGGTACGCTCCGGTGTTCCCTCGATAGCGTGTTCCGAGCGGAGCGATGTGATGCGGGCAGCCAGTTCGCCCGTGGTGGGTATCCCTGCTGCCCCAGGCTCTGGCGTGTTCCCTGAGAGTGCCAGTCGCAGCTGGTCGCGTAAATCCCTGAGTTCTTTGAGGTAATCCTCGTGGGCGAACGTCGCCCCTAGGCGGTCGCGGTAATCGCGGAGCTGCGTGTCCGCGAGGGCAAGCTCGCGCCGATTCCCCTCAATGAGGCCGGGGTAGGAATCGAGCAACCGTGTCACCGCATTCAGCACTGCCCGAGGCCCCTGGTGCTCGCGGGAAAGCTGGAGGTGCCGGGTCGCCTTGCCTTCGAGGTACGCCTCCGGCGTGCCGTGCGGGTGCAGCACCAGGCCGAAGGCAAGGCCCCGGTAGCTCCCGAGCGGGATGCGTTGCAGGGCAGGCACCCTCTCCGGCAGGCCTTTGAGCCGGAAGGCAAGCGATTCGGTGGCTTCCGCCCGGGTAAGCTCCTGGCCGCCGATGCGGAAGTGGTTTCCCGGATACGCCCCTGCGGTCGCCACGTCCGCCGAGAGGCCGGCGATGCGCTGCTGCGCCCGTTCGATCACCTCCGGCAATTCCCGTAGCGCCCTGCGGGCGAGGAACTGCTCGTCGGCATGGTTTTTCTTGAGGATCGAAAGCCGTTGCAATTCGGCGTCGGCTTCGGCGAGGGTGAGCACCGCCGGGTTGCCGGAGGCAATGGCCTTCACCTCGGCGTAGGAGAGTTCCTGGCCGCCAATGTCACCGGCTGAACGCTGGGTGAGGTCGCCGGTCATCACCTGGCCGATAAACTTCGCCTTCGTCTCCAGGGCCTGCCACATATAGGCGTCGAACGAACCTTCGGTCACATAGCGGTAAATCGCCACTTCCTTATTCGTGTTGCCCTGGCGGAGGATACGCCCCTCGCGCTGCTCGACCTCGGCCGGTTTCCACGGGGCATCGACGTGGTGGAGCGCCACCAGCCGCTTCTGCACGTTGGTGCCGGTCCCCTCTTCTGTGTGCTGCCAAGCAGAACCCGGATGCTGCCGTTGCGCACCTTCTCGAACAGGCTTTGCTTCTTGGCGTCGGTATCGGCATCGCCGACCGAGGCGATCTCGGAAGCCGGGATGCCGCACTGGATGAGCTTTTCCCGGATGTCGCTATAGACCGAATACCCCCACGCGGTCGGGTTCACGCCGATGTCGCAGAAGATGAGCTGCGTGCCGCGTGTGGGTTTCGTTTTCTCCCAGATGGAGGCGACGTTGTCCGCGAGTGCGTTCACCTTCGAGCCGGGATGGCCTTCGGCCTCCGCAGAAAGCAGCCTCGCATCCAGCGCGAGCTTGCGGCCGTCGGTGGTGATCGCAAGGGCGTTATCCTCCCTCGGGTCCACCTTTTCTTTACGGATGCGCTCATAACGCTCGACCAGCTTCTGCTGGAGTGCGGCCTGTTCGTCCGACATCGGGCAGGCTACGACCTGCGGCTTGCCGCCCTCAAGCTGCGGGCGGGGCAGGTCGAGCATGTCGGCGGTCTGCACATCCGCGAAGGAACGGAACATTCCTTGCAATTCCGGGAGGTTCACGAATTTCGCGAAGCGCGAGCGGGGCTTTAGGGATGCCCCGTCGGGGGAGATTTCCATGGCATCGACGACCTGGCCGAAGGTCGCCGCCCAGCCGTCGAAGTGGCCAAGCCCCCGCGATTCCAGCCCTTCCGGGTCGAGGAAGCGCTGCATCGTATAGAGCTCGACCATGGTGTTTGAGATCGGGGTGCCGGTCGCAAACGTCACCCCATGCCCGGGGTGTTTCTCCCCGAGGTAGCGGGCTTTCATGAAGAGGTCGAAGGCACGCTCCGAGCCTCCGGTCTGGATGCCGGCCACACGCTCCATCTTGGTCGGGGTTTCGAGGTTTTTGAACATATGCGCCTCATCGACGAAGAGATGGTCCACCCCCAGCTCGTCGAAGACCAGGCCATCGTCCTTCTTTTCTTCCGCGAGCAGCTGCTTCAGCTTTTCTTCGCGGCGGGCTTTTTGCTTTTCGATGGTCTTGATGATGTTGCGGGAGGCACGGCCGTCGCCGTGCGCCGCCCGCTCGCAGAGGAGTTCGTCGTATTCGGCGATCTGCTGGCGCAGGAACTTTTCCTGGTATTCTTTCGACATGCCGATGCGCTCGAAGCTGGAGTGGGTGACGATAATCCCGTCCCAGTCGTTGCTTGCGATGCGGGCGGTGAGGCGCTTGCGCTTCTCCTTGGTGAAGTCTTCCTTGCCCGCAATGAGCAGCTTCGCGTTCGGGTAAAGCTGCATGAACTCGCGGCCGAACTGCTCCAGCATGTGGTTCGGGACCACATACATCGGTTTTTGCACGAGCCCGGCCTGCTTCAGCTTCATGCCGGTGGCGGCCATCGTAAACGTCTTCCCGGCGCCAACAGCGTGCGCCAGCAGGCTGTTTCCAGAACTCATGCCGCGCCAGACCGCATCCTCCTGGTGCGCCCGCAGGTGGATGGCCTGGCTCATGCCCGGAAAGCCGAGATGCGAGCCATCGAACAGGCGCGGCCGCAAATTGTTGTAAGTGTCGTTATAGGTCCTGACCAGCCGCTCGGTGCGCTCCGGGTCGGCGAAGATGAAGCTGCGGAAGGCTTCCTTGATGCGGGCCTGCTTCTCGCGGGCAGCGAGCGTTTCCTCGTGGTTGACGGTGCGCTCTTCCTTGTCGCCGCTGCGGACAATGTCGTAGATGACGGGGGATTTGAGGTTTAAGGCCTGCTCGAAGAGCGCAACGCCGTTCGCCCGCGCCGTGCCGTAATCGGTAGAGGCCGCCACCGAGGCGGTGGCGTTGTAATTCGCGTCGACGGTCCAGAGCGCGTCTTTCTTCAGGTGGCCGATGCGGATGTCGCCCGCCTGCACCCCGAACAGGTGCGCCGCGAAGGCAGCGATATCGCCTTCCGGGATCCAGGGGGCGCCGAGGTTCGCGTCAATATCGCCCGGCAGGATATCCGGTGGCTGCACTTCCTTCAGTACCTCGACGTTCCGGGCGTATCCGGGGCCGGCGGCGACGGCCTGTTTCAGCTTCGCGCGGACATCGCCGGAGAGGTACTGGTCGGCAGTCTCATACGCTTTCGTTTCGGGGTTCCGGTAGATAAGGTCGCCCAGTTCCTGGGTGACCGCTGCCTCCGGCTTGCCGTAAAGCCCGGCGATGAAGGGGAGATCGACCTTGCCGCGCTGGTTGAGCGAGACCAGCAGGCCTTCCTCGGCGCTCGCCACATGGGTGATGGGCGGGGTCGGCCCCACCACATCCCGCTCCATGATGGCGGCTTTTTCGGCCTTGCCCGTGATGTCGTCGTAGTCTTCGAGCGCCATCACCAGCATCGCATCCGGGTCCTCGCGGAACTTGGCGAGGTTTGGCATGCGGCGGATGACAGTGCCGTCTTTGGTCTCCGAGAAGGTGGTTTTGTTGATCGGCCCGTATGCCCGCACGAAGCGGTCATACGCCGTGTTCAGCGCCTGCCGCGCCTGGAGCCGCTCCGGCTCCGGTGCGCCTTCGTTCTGGGCCGCCAGCACCGCCCGGGCCTTGTCGCGTAAGCCTATCAGCGCGGCGAGGCGCCTGCCGGTCATCGTGCCGTCGGCCACGAGCGCCGTGCCGCCGTAGACAACGGGTTCTGCCACCCCGTCATTCAGCTGGAAGATGGCGCGGTCTTCGCAGATGAAGAAGCTGCCTTCGGTGATGTGCCGGGCGGCATCGGCCGGCTTTGCCTGCGGGGCAGGGAGGGGCGCAGGTGCTGCCCCATGCGTTAAGGCCGGTGGCGCCCGCTCCGGCAGCAGGCGGATAGCCTCATGCAGCGCTTCCCCCAAATTGCCGCTGCCGGTGACGCTGTAGCCGTCGCCACCGTACAGCCGGTCTTTGCGGCAGAAGGTGCCAAGCACCATCTCGGGATGGGCATGGAAGTAGGCGTTGATGGGCACACTCGCCCCTTCCACCTCCATCGGCCGGCTTTCAAGCCAGCTTCCGTCGGCGTGCTGCGGCGCATCGCCGGGGGCACGTTTGCGTAAGAAAACGATATCGGTCACGACCCGTGTGCCTTCCTGCTTGAACGCTTCCGAGGGCAGGCGCACCGCGCCGAGGAAGTCGGCGCGGGCGGCCATCAGCTCGCGGGCGGCGGCGTTTTGCTTGTCGAGCGTCCAGTGCGAGGTCACCAGCGCCAACACCCCGCCGGGCTTCAGCGCATCGAGGGATTTGACGAAGAAGAAGTCATGCAGCGAAAGTTTCTCGCCCTGGTAGTCGAGCTTCACATCCGCAAACGGCACGTTGCCGAGCACGGCATCGAGCGAATGTGCGGGCAGTTTCGTGTCGCGGAAGTTCTCGATGCGAATATCGGCTTCGGGGTAAAGTGCGCGGGCGATGCGCCCGGAGAGGCTATCGAGCTCCACCCCGATGCAGCGCGTGCCGCGTGCGGCCTGCGCCAGGAAGTTGCCGGTCCCACACCCCGGCTCTAAAATGGTCGCATGCTCCGGCAGGCCGAGCCGTCGCACCGCCGTGTGCATAGCATCAATCACAACCGGCGAGGTGTAGAAAGCATTGAAGGTGGTGCGCTTCGCCGAGGCGTATTCCTCCGGGCTGAGCAGCGCTTCGAGTTCGCGGCCGAGCGCTTCCCAGGATGGGTCTTTGTAGCGGCCGGTGACCGGATCGGGGAAAAGGCCAAGCGCCACCGGCCCGAAGCCGCCGAAGCGTTGCAAGGCGCGGGCTTCTTCGGGCGTGGCGTTCCGGTGTCCGGCTTCGAGGGATTTGAGGGTGCGGATCGCCGTGAGGATGTCTCGGGCTTTGGCCTTTTCGCCGCTTGCGGCGGGTAGGGGGATGACATTCGTTGCCATGGCAGGGGTTCCTTCTCCGTGGGTTAGCGGCCCCGCAACCGGGGCCTGACGGGAAGGAAGTGCCGCCGCCCCAGCCGGAAGCGGGGCTTGCCCCTGCGATCCGGGCAAGCGGGCAATGGGGTGGGGGCCCCTGTTCCCGCTTGCCCGGTCCGGCGGCGGTGGCACCTTGCCGGAAGGGATAACCCCGGGCGGGGCTTCCGTCGCATCAGGGAGAGGATGCGGCCCAGGCATGGCCGCATGGCCGTTACGCGAAGCGAGCACGCGGCCGGCATGGGTCGAAGGAGGCCCGCCGTTCAGGCTGTGGGGGAATCGCCGCTCAAGGATTCGGCGTTCAAACGAAGGCGCAGGTCCGCAATCGCCAGCTCCAGGGCTTCGCTCTGGAACTGCTCCCGGCTCCCGCCCCGGCGTGACTGCCGCAGCTGCTCCATCCTCGCTTCGTGCAGGTCCTTCAGCTCCAGGGCGTAGTTCTCCAGCACCTCCAGGGCTGTGCGCGAGGCTTTCAGGCGGTCGTAGAGCGCTGGTTCCGCTTCGAGGAGGCTGAGGGTAATCGTCTTGTACTGCACGGTCTGGTTTCCGGTCGGTTGGGGTCTCGGCTCCCGTTGGCCCAGGTGCTTTCGCCGGGCCAAAGAACCCCGGTAGGAACGGGGGCAGGGTGCGTTTCCGAGGTGCCATCGCGGAGGCCGCTTCCGTGCTTGCCGATGGCAACAGGCCTACACCATCCCTCCGCTTTGGCAAAGCGGTTTCTTATCAGTTGTTCAACTGAAAGTGGCATTGCGGCGGGTTGGAGGGGGTGAGTTGGGTGACTGAGTCACAAGGGATCGATTGGGCTTAGTCCACGCGGTATGATCCTTGTCCGGCTGGGTAAACCAGCTTTCTCCTTCATTACCGTAGGGCATGAGAGACTGAGATGACCTCAGGATTCGAGGCTGGCCATCTGATCGAGAATTATCAGATTCTTGACCTGATCGGCGCGGGGGGCATGGGTGTCGTCTATAAAGCCATGCACATTCCTCTCAAGAGGGTTGTGGCCGTCAAGGTCCTTGGAAGATCGAACCAGGGGCTTCTCGCCGACAGGCGGTTCGAGCAGGAAGGTGTTTCGCTTGCGAGGCTGGACCATCCCAATATCGCACGAATCTATGACATGGGCCAGGTTCGCGGCGTCCGCTTCCTTGCGATGGAATATGTCGATGGGAGTTCACTAAGCACCATCATCACCCAGCTTTCGAGTTCTGACGGAGAAGGGGTTTCCCTTCGTCGGCTCGTTGCGGGCATTCTGGGGGGGAGCCCCGGCCAAGGGGCGATCCAGCCCGAACAAAAGACGACAGCGTGGCATGCACCGGGGAAGCAGGTGGACGCTGGCTCGCCAGTGACCCCTGCGGCCCGCCTGGCAATCCAGGAGCGTGAGCACATCGAGCAATCCTGCGAGGTGGCATGCGGGGTGGCTGCCGCGCTAGCTTACGCCCATAAGGCGGGCGTAATCCACAGGGATGTAAAGCCAGGGAACGTGCTTATCAGCAAGGGTGGCGATGTAAAGTTAGTGGATTTTGGGCTCGCACGAGCTGAGGACGATCCTTCCTACTCGCGAACGGGGGTGCCTATCGGCACGCCAGCCTATATGAGCCCGGAACAGGTTACCGGGAGGCTTCGGGTCGATCGCCGTGCTGACATCTATTCCCTGGGGGTGCTTCTTTACGAATTGCTTACGCTGAGTTCACCGTTCCATGCGCCATCAATGGCTGAAACGCTCCATCGGATCACCACGAGGGATGTCATCCCCTCGCGCTGGTTGAACCCTGCTGTGAACCCCTCATTGGAAGCAGTGGTACACAAGGCCATGGCACGCGATCCAGAAACACGGTACGCGAGTGCCGAAGCACTCGGGGACGATATCCGGCTCGCCGTTGAAGGAAAACAGGTTTCAGCGCCTCCCTACCGCTACCGCTACAATGCTGGCGAGATTGCAGCAACCCGCCCCGGAATTGTAACCGCCGTCTGCCTGCTGGCTGCGTTCAACTCCCTGGAGCTTGTCCGTAGTTCATTGCAACCGACGTTCATGTTCTTCCTTAATGTCGTGCTCTCCAGCGCTCCATCGGCGATGCGATGGCTGAGCGGATTCCTGCTGCCAATCCTGGTGGTGGTATCCGTTGCGGTCTTCTTTCGGGGTAGGAGATTGGGGCTTTGGAGCCTGACGCTGGCGTATATACTTATCATGTGGCGGTATCTTGATGGAATGCTCCTGCGGCTTGCTACCGAGCGGGAGGCTGCTTTCATGGGAGCGAACGGGTTTGGGATGCCGTTCGCCCCGGAACGTACAACCATTAGTTCCCTGATCGTCAATTACTGGGCGCTGGCCGTTGGGTGCGCTACCGCAGCGCTCGTGGCTTGGCTATGGCTCTCCCCAGCGGCGAGGCGCTGGTTACGCCTCGCCGATGAAGCACGCAATGAGTACCGCCGGATCCGGGCACATGGCTCCGTAGTGTAAAGCAAGGGGTACCGTTCACAGTTCTTCTCCATCCAAGTCGAGGAGCGAACGGCAGTAAGGGGATCGCAGGGCATAGTCCATTAGCCCCAGGTCTTCCAGCAAGTCGCGGTAGTATGCTTCATCATCCTCCTCAGCAGCGGGGAATCGTTCGGTGATACCCTCGATCAAGTAACGGCCGAAGCGATCGGAGGCACGCGAGAGTGCCTTGCGCAGTGACGACGTGGCATCGCCATCTGCTCCACCCAGGTGCAATCCGAGCCGTTCGCTGAGTTCGATCAGCGTAAGGCCAGGGTTTTCCTCGCGAGCCTTAAGGACCGTGAAGGCACGGGAGCCCCTCTCTTGCTTGGATTCCTCGAACACGCGAAGCCTGTCCCAGGCATAATCGAGGACCGCCTGACGCTCCTTGCTCACCCAAGCTGGAAGGTCGCGGCAAAGCCGTTCCCTTGCGGCCGGGCATGACCATGTGAAGATGGCCTCGTGAACGGCCTCCCTGAGCAAGTCACGGAAGCGGACGCCAGGCCCCCACTCGGTGGAAAGTTTCTCAGGAAGCCTGGTGCGTAGCTCGGCGAGGATGGCATCAATGGCCTGCGATTCGCCCGCCTCATCAGGAATGAGCTTCTGCTGGTTGAGGACATGCCTCAAGTAATCGCTTACCTGGTCTTCATAATCCCGAAGGAGGCGTTTGCGGGCGGCCTTCTCGCTCATCGCCTGATGGACGAGGGTACGCAAGGTCTTCATTCCGGCAAGCCGATCCGACCACTGTGAATTGTGCCCGTATCCGTGCATGTTCCACCTCGCGTTCAGGGAAGCCAGTCAGTTACTGGAAGGCCGCAGAAGACCTACGCGAACAATCTTACCAGCCCGCATTTGCCTGGCATTCATTGTGACCTCCGGGCCTTCGTTTCGTTTCCAGGGGCGCGGTTCCGGGAGAGGCGCTGTCACATTCTGCCGCCGGGCCTGGGTGCCCGTTACCCTTCGTAAAAAGCCCGGGTGGCCTGGGCCATCAGGTGCTGCCGGTCGCATGGCAGTTCGCGAGGGGTAACGGGCGATGGGTGAGCATAACAGACTGGGGCGAGAGGCTCCGCCATGTGACCCCTGGATCCCGGAAGGGCAGGTTGCCATGGCAACTGGAAGGGGTACTGTCACTTTTTTCGCGCTTGGACCGGGTGCCGTTAGGCTTCGCAATCGTCCAGGTGGTTGCGATCACCTGGGTGATCTCTTCTCCCGCCAAGTTGCGAGGAAACCTATGCCAGAGCCCGTACACGAACAGATCGAATACCTGCCGCGCATAAGGATCGTGCCCGACCCCGACCAGCCGCGCGAGCGGATCGACCCGGAGCACGTCGGGCGGCTCGCCAAGAGCCTGATCGAGCGCGGCAAGATGCTCAATCCCATCCGCACCCGCTTCGATCCGGCGCTCGGCAAGGATGTCATTGTCGCCGGGCACCAGCGCTGGCTCGCCGCCGAACAGGCCGGTTTCGACCTGGTGCCGGTGATCCGATCGAAGGGCACGTTGTCGCCGCTCGATATCCTCGTCGAGCAGGTGGTGGATAACGAAGTCCGCGAAGGCCTGCGGCCGTGCGAGCTCGCCCGGGCGCTTGACGAGATCCGCCGCCAGTCGGGGGGCAAGAGCAACGCGGAGCTTGCAGGCCAGCTCGGGCTGAACCCCAGCGACTTTACCGTGGCGGATGCGTTGCTCTCACTTAGTCCGGCCCGGCAGCAGGATGTTGATGCGGGGCTCGTGGGCAAGCAGACGGCCTATTACCTCGCCCGCATCGACGATCCGGCCATGCAGGATGAACTCTGGGAGCAGGCCCGCAGCGGCCAGCTCAACAAGGAGCAGGCAAAGGCAGCAGTCCGCTCGCGGGCCGCGCACCACAACACGAAGGCCGGGGCCGGAAGCGGCCGTATCACGGTGAAGGCCAGCGGCATGAGCCTGACCTACCGGGCGGAGGATGGCGGCCTCGACGGCCTGCTTGAAGCACTCGATACGCTGCGTAAGGAAGTGCGGCGTGGCATCGATCAGGGCTGGGATGCCAAGGCGTTCTCGCGGCAGATGAAGAACAAGGTTTCGTAAACCACATCCCGTAACCAGGGTGCCCGCCCTCCCCGGCGCCGCCGGGGGCCGTGGAAGGTGCGCGCCCACCAGGAGCATCCGCCTATGCGATTGAAACGTATGCGGCCCTTCACACTGGCCACGAAGGCGATGGGCTTCGGCTATGCGCTCACCGTGCGCGGCACCATCGCCCTGAGCTACGGTGTCATGATCGGCTCGACCGGCCTGCTGATCGCCCGCTTTCCCGGGCCGGGGCTGGTGGTCGCCACCCTCGGCATCGCCAGCCAGCTCCGCCGGAGGGGAAAGCCCGGCTCCGGGGCGTATGGCACTGCCCGCTGGGCCACCACAAGGGAGCTGATCCGCAATCGGCTCCTCGGCGGCAGCGAGGGCATCATCCTCGGCCGCGCCGACCCGGTGGCCGGCAACGCGCTCGGCAAGCTATCTGCGATCTTCACCACGCCGCTTGCTGATTCAGCGAATGCCGTCCGGCGGTTCTTCGCCGGAAACGGCAAGGGCGAGCTGATCCGGGTGAAGGAATTTACCCACGCCGCCACGGTCGCGCCGACCGGCTCGGGCAAGGGTACTTCCTACATCATCCCGAACCTGCTCAGCCATCCGGGCTCGGTCGTCATCTTCGACCCCAAGCTCGAAAACTACCTCCGCACCGCGCAGCACCGGGCCAAACGCTTCGGCCACCAGGTCGTACTGCTCAATTTCTTCGGGCACGGCAGCATCGGCTCGGACTGCTTCAACCCGATGGACCTCATCGACCGTGATTCGCCCGAGGCGCTCGACCTCTGCCGAGCCATGGGCGATGCCATGGTCGAGCGCACCGGCGAGGAGCGCGACCCGCACTTCAACGATTCGGCGTCGCTGTTCATCTCCGGGGTGATTGCCTGGGTCGCCGCCCATGCCAGCCCCACAGAGCGCCACCTCCAGACCGTGCGCGAGGTGCTGGTCTCGCCTGAGGCGACCGCGAAAGCCCTCCAGCACATGGCCACCTCCGATGCGATGG
The DNA here is from genome assembly GCF_009177065.1 of Tautonia marina. Lineage (NCBI taxonomy): Bacteria > Pseudomonadati > Planctomycetota > Planctomycetia > Isosphaerales > Isosphaeraceae > Tautonia > Tautonia marina. The sequence continues at coordinate 134,524 of NZ_WEZF01000017.1, read as the reverse complement.
GCGGGATGCTCCGCCGCCAGGCGTTCGGGATTTCGCATTACCGCGACCGCGAGCTCGGCAGCGTGATGACCACCGTCGGCCGCTCCCTCCAGTGGCTCGATTCCGTCGGGGTCGCCAAGCACATGCGCAGCTCCACCTTCGACCCGAAGGCGCTGCGGCGCACAGGAACAATGAGCGTTTACATCTGCATCCCTGAGCATCTCATCGCCACCAACCGGGGCCTGCTCAGGTTGCTCATCGGCTCGCTGCTCAGGGCCGTCACCACCGATGGGGCGAAGCTCAACCATGGCTAGGGTCTTATTCATTTTCGATGAGGCGAGGCAGCTCGGGCGCATGCGCGAGCTCCAGAACATCGTGTCCCTGCTCCGGGGGTATGAGGTTTCGAGCTGGTGGTTCTGGCAGGACATCGACCAGGTCAGGGAATGCTTTCCCGAGCCTTCTGAATTCTGGTCGAACATGGATGTCCAGACCTATCACGGCCTGAACGATTACACCTCCGCCGAAGCGATCAGCAAACGGCTGGGTGAAGCGACGATCCAGGTGCTCTCCCACCAGGAAGGCACCTCCTGGTCGAAGCCAGCGACCGTTGCCTTCGAGCAGCCGCAGGCCGGCTCCTTGACCACCAGCCGGAATGTCAGCACTTCGGAGGTGGCACGCCACCTCCTGAAGCCCGATGAAGTGCTGAACCTCCCTCGCAGCTGCTTCCTCGCCTTCGTTTCCGGCACCCCGCCGATCTGCGGCGAGCTGGTGCGCTATTACAACGCGCCCGAGTTCCGGCGCGGCCGCTACGCCAGGCCGCAGCCGATCGGCCTCAGGGCCGGGCTCCGGGCGCTTTCCGTCCTGCTGCTTTCCTGCCTCTACGGGGCCGGGGTCGGCGCGTTCGCGCTCGGCCTGCACGAAACGCCCCCCGTGATGACGACCCCGGAGGCACCAGCGCAGGCCTCGCCTACCGGCATGCCCGGGCGGTACGGCGAGGCACCTCAACCCTTTTCCGGGCGCAAGGAGAAGTCCTATGGCAGCACAAGGCAACCCTACCCCCGCACGGCAGGATACCGGAGCTGGTGAACGCCCACCCGGTATCCGCGAGACCCTGCGCGAGGGGCCTGTATCCCAGGCCATCGGCGCCGTGACCAGCGAGCCTTACCTGCGGGCGGCCTTCAGGCAAGGGATCGACGAACTCTCGGAAACGCTGAAAGCGTTCCCTGACAGCATCCAGAAGAGCGAAATCGGCGGCTTGTTCACGCCAACGCCTGCCGAAGTCGCGCAGGAGCACGGCATCTTCGGCCCCTCCATCGAGCAGTCGGAGGGGCTGGCGATGGTCCAGCACAACCCGGTCGCCGCCGTGCTGGAGGCCTCGCGCCCCGGCCCGCCCGAGGCCGAAAAGCCCCGCAACCAGGAGCCGGAGCGCGGGCCGACCGGCGACCGCTCCGCCCCGGAGGCGGAAGCCAGGAACCCTGTGGCCGAGGCGCTGGAGGTCTCCCGCGCGGAGCCCCTCACGCCCCAGGCCACCCCGATGGACCTCTCCCAGGACCAGGACCTCGGGCGCGGCCGCTAGGCCGCACCCTGGCCACGGAGGGCCGTTTCCCATTCCGGGTTTCCAATCCCTTTACGATTCAGGAGCATCGAGATGTTTGCACAGTCCCGAAAGATTGAACGCACACGATGCGGCCGCGCCGTGCTGGCCGCGCTCGCCCTCACCTGCCTCGCCGGCAAGGCCGGCGCCTGGCAGGAACCGCCAACGCCACGCGCCGAGGCGCCGGCTCCCATCCGCGCCGAACTCTCACCCGCTGAGAAGCGGCGCATCGCCGAGCAGCTCCAGCACCGCCGCTTCCTGCTCCCCGCCCCGGTCAGGGCCTGGCTGGGCGAGGCCATGGCGATGGGCACCATCGCCCTCCAGCAACCGCCCGCCGCGCCTTCCCGCGCGGAACAGCTGGAGCAATGGCGGGCGGTGGACGCGGAATATGAACGTGCCTTTAAGGAAGCCCAGGCGGAACTCAACGATGCGATGCGCCGCATCGAGGCCCGCATCAACGAGGCAAAGCAAGGGGCAAAGCGCTTCGCGCACACGGTCATCGGCACGGAAGGGAAGCTCGAATACGCGGCAAGCGTTGCAGAAGGGGCCGCGAAGGGCCTCATGAAGGGACTCGATGAGCTCTTCAACGGCCCAGGCGCCGGGGGCTTCACCACGCCGGATACGGATCCGTTCGAGCGTTATGTGCGGCGCTGCTTCACCCGCTATGTGCTCGATGCCGACGCGCTGGATGCCGATCTCGGCAAGCTCATCCGGGAATACGCTGCCCGGCTGGATGCCATCGAGGCAGGTCTTCTGGTCCGGCTCCAGGCCGACCTCCCGGATGTGGCCATCCCGGCACCGGCGATGCGGGGCAACGCTAAGCTCGCGCAGTTGCCTGGCTCGGCGATCGATGGTGTGATCCGCGCGGCAACCGAGGACTTTGCCATCACGATGGGGCGCTTCGTGCTGGCCTGGATGCTCGGCGATGCCGTTGAAGGATGGGCGGCCGGTGACGATACGGATCGGCTCACCCGGTTCGGCATCAATGCGGCAGCCGGCTACGCGGCCGATAAGGCCATGAATAAGGGCCTGGCGCTCGGCGGCTACGACCCGGAAGCGCAGGTCGCGCGCCGCGTCGAACTCGCCATCGACGGCGTCTGTGCACTCCTCATCGCGGGGGATGCCAGTGACGAGCACCGCAAGCGCTTCGGCCTGCTGGCGCAGCTGGAACACCACCCTGACCCCATGGTCCGGGCCGCCGGGCTCCGGGCGACGCTGGCCCTGGAGGGGGCGCAGGACCTCGGCCTGCGGCACCGGCTCGCCTGGCTCTGGAACCATCGCTGTTATGTGAATTACTACACACTCATGGGGCGCGTCCTCGGGCAGGAGCTGATGCGGGAGCATATCACCGCACAGCGAGGCGTGCACACGGCCCCGGCAGAAAAGCTCATCGAGGCCGCCAACTTCCACACCCACTACTACGGAGGCAAGTGATGCAGGATCCACGCGCAATTCGTCGGGTTGTGTTCCTCCTCATGGCCCTGGCGGTGCCGTTCCTCACCGCCACGGAGGCACGGGCCGACCGGCTCAAAGCTGCCCGCGAGGCGGCCGAGCTTGTCTTCAAGCGGTTTGGCGGCAAGGCCGCCGGGGAATCCACCGAAAAGCTCGCGTCGCGCATTGCCAGCGCGGCGGCGAAGCACGGCGACGATGCCTTGCCTGCCATCCGGCAGCTGGGCACGAGGGCCATCGAGCTTGCCGATGAGGCTGGTGAACATGGGCCGCGCGTCATGCGGCTGCTTGCCCGCCATGGCGACGGTGCGGTACTCATTGCCCGCAACCCCCAGGCGCTCGCCCTTGCCGCAAAGCATGGCGATGAAGCGGCCGAGGCGATCATCCGCTCGAAAGGCGTTGGCCTGCCGCTGGTCAGCCAGTATGGCGAAGGGGCCGTAAAGGCGTTCAAGGGTCTCGACCCGCAGAACGCGAGGCGGCTGGCGATGCTCGGCCAATCGGGCGAGCTTGCGGCCACCGGCCGGGCTTCCGAGCTGCTCGGTGTCGTGGGCAAGCACGGCCAGCCAGTGATGGAATTCATCTGGAAAAACAAGGGGGCGCTCGCGGTCGGCACCACGCTCACCGCATTTCTCGCCAACCCGGAACCGTTCGTAAGCGGTACGGCGGATCTCGCCGGGACCGTGGTCGAAGCTAGTGCTGAGCACGTCGCCCAGCCCCTCATCACCGCCGCAGTGCCGGCGGTCCAGGAAACCGCCTCAGCCGCCTTCCGCCTGGTGACGGTGCTCATCACCGTTGCCGGGCTCGGGCTCGCGGCGCTCGTCGCCTCGGGCCTGTGGAAACCTGCCTATGCACTGCTGCGGCAACAGCCAGGCTTTCCCTCCCCTGCTTCCGCTCCCCCGGAGCAGAAGCAGGCCTGATATCCCTGGCCGGGCCGGGCGGCCTTCCGGCTGCCCGCGCCCAGGCCTTCACCTGGAGGAATTTCAATCGCATGGGCCTGCCTGCCGTGGAACGGCGGCGGCCACCACGCGGTCTGGCATTGCAACGTCGAACGCGACCAGGTGCACCCGACGCAAAAGCCGCTCCGGCTGCTGTGCGACTGGGTCCGCCTGTTCAGCGACCCCGGGGAAACCGTGCTCGACCCGTTCGCGGGCTCGGGCACCACCGGCATCGCCTGCCTCCGGCTCGGCAGGCGCTTCATCGGCATCGAACGCGACCCGGAATACTTCGAGGCCATGTGCCGGCGTATCGAACGTGAGCTGGGCCGGCCCCGGCTGTTCCTGCCGGAGCCGCTACCCCCACCAACGCAAACAACCCTGTTCTGACGGAGGTACCGCCATGCCCGGAAGCCAAGACCAACGCTACGAGCATGCCTGCAAGGTCGCCGAAGGCATCGTGAATGCCCTCGACGGCGATAACGCCCCGGCCATCCGCTTCGGCCGCGTTGTCTTCCTCGTCCTTGAGGCCCTCAAGCACGCCGAACGTAGGGCCTGGCTCCACGAACCATCCCTGAACTGAGAGGGCCGCCATGTTCATCCAGTCGCAGCCGGCCGACCCGGCCATCCACGACAAAGCCCTGCGTATCGCCAACGAAACGCTATTCATCATCCGCTGCCTGATGCGCGAGGAAGAATGGGGCGACTACCTGCGCGAGGCTTACATCATCGCCCGACGCATCCTGGAGGAAAAGCCATGATGTTCGCACATGCACATCTCGATATTATCTTCGCCGCCTTCTTCGGCGGCGGCTTCGGTGCATTCTTCGCCTGCTGCTTCGTTTGGAAGTGGGTCCGCGAGAATGTCCTGGAGCGCGAAGAATGACCGTTGCCGAGGCCGCACGGAGGCTGGAAGTCTCGCCGTCGCTGGTTTACAGCCTCGTGGCCTCGGGCCGGCTTGGCTGTTACCGCATCGGCCACGGCCGGGGGATGATCCGTATATCCGAGGGGCACATCGAGGAATATTTGCACCAGTCCGAACGCGGCAGGGAAGCCGCGCCCCCTCCCCCCGCGCCGGTGGCGCCCCGCAACCTCAAGCACATCCGCCTGCGTTAACCCTTCGCCCGCTTCATGGCATCCGCCATGAACGCGGGATCCTGCTGCACCTTCGCATAGACACGGCTGACCATGCTCGTATCCGCGTGCCCAAGCAGGTGCGCCACCGTCACCGTATCGAGCCCGTTTTTCAGCGCCTCGGTGGCGAACCCCTTACGGAGCGCCCCGAGGTGGTATTTTTTCCCGAGCTTCTTCGAGAGCCGGGTGAAGGCGCAGTTGATGGCATCCTTCGTCCATGGCTTGCCCCGGGCGTTCAGCAAGAGCGGGCCTTCCGGCATCGTCTCCATCAGCCGGGCAACGATCGCCTTCGCCCGGTCCGTAAGGTAGATGACCCGGTAATGCTTCTTGCCCTTCGCCTTGCTCGGCGGCAGCACGATGCGGCCGTGCCCCAGATCCACATGCTGCGCTTCAAGGATGCGCAGTTCCTGCACCCTCGCCCCGGTCTCCCAGGCGAGTTCCACGAGGTCGAGGAAGGCACCTTCGCCGATGGCCCCTGTGATGGCCGCGTATTCGGCCGGGCTGATGGCCAGCTCACGGGCTTCCCTCCCCGGCTTCTTCATGCGGGCGAAGGGCGACGTTGCGATAAGTTCCTGCTCCACCGCCCAGTTGAAGGCCCTTTGCACGGCCGAGATAAAATCGTTCTTGGTGTTGTTGCCCCACTGTGGGAAGCGGGCCATGGCCTGCGTGAGGTGGAACGGCTTCAGTTCAGAGGCGCTGATGCCTTTGGGCAGCGCCTCGGCGAACCGCTGCAGGTAGGCCTGGTACCAGGTGTAGGTGTGCGGGGCGCGGTTCGCCTGCGTCCACTCCAGGAACGCATCGAGGAGCGAAGCAGCATCGGCCGGTACCTCCGCCACGGGATCGGCGCGTTCCTCCGCAGGGCGGCTCATCAGCTCATGGTAGAGCCGGAACGCTTCCTCTTCGTCGGGGGAAAGCCGGATTTGCTTCTTGCCGAGCTGGACATACCAGCACCGGGTCTGCTCGCGCCAGAAGGGCGCCGGGCGTCGGCGGGGCATATGCAATCCTCCCGGAACTCTGCACAGGTTCTCTGCACAGCGTATCCGGGAGGATTCTAGGCTTGCCGTAAGTCCTTATCCAGCCTTAGTCGGGGCGAGAGGATTTGAACCTCCGACCTCACGGACCCGAACCGTGCGCTCTAGCCAAGCTGAGCTACGCCCCGTCACTGTCAAGGTGACGAGGGTGATTATAAAGGTTGAGCAGAGGCTGTCAACTGCGGTGAAGCTGAGAAGGCAAATCAATCGGAGAGAAACTGGTCGAACCAGTCGAAGGCTTCGGCTTGCATGGGGAGGTCGAATTTATGGGGGCCGGGGTAGAAGGTGCCACGGTAGAGGTTGGGAGAGCCGGCTTTGGTATAGAGATCGGTGAGCATTTGGTCGGCGCGTCGCATTTCGGGAAGGGTGAACAGAGAATCTTCCTCATCGTACTGAACAAGGGTCGGGCGGGGGACCCGGAGGCCGAGGATTTCGGGATAGTCGAGGTCGCGGGGAAGGCCGGGGATATAGATCATCCACGTGTGCGTATGGCTCTTGTGGAGGAGGTAGTCGCGCCAGGTACTCATCATGCCTATACAGCACGCGGCGGCGATGCGCTCGTCGGTGCCGGCGAGGAAGACGGTTCGAAGGCCGCCACCGGAGAGGCCGGCGCAGCCGACGCGGCTGGCGTCGACATCGGGGCGGGAGCAAAGGTAATCGAGCGCGCGGCGGTCCTCGCTCAGGAAGACGCCGGGCCAGGTCGTGCCTGCGCAGAAAAGACTTTTGGCCATCACGCTCTCATGTTGTGAGGCAAAGCGATTGTACGCCTCGATTTCCTCGACAGACTCGGGGTGGACCTCTTCGAGATCGCCCTTCAGTACCCGAGGAACATCTGCCAGGCGAATGCGACGGCTGGCGAAGGCGAACGTGTCGTGAATGAGGACCGCGTAGCCGCGCTTCGCCAGTTCATTGGCCCAGCTGACGCCACCGTAATAGTGGTCACGATGCTCTCGCATGACGGGGTGCAGGTCGTCCCCCATCTGGGCGATTTTTCGCCAACCGAAAGCCTTGTTGCCCCCGTGGTCGTGCAGGGCGAGGATGGCGGGGAGGGGCCCCTTGGCTGCGGTGGGCTTGAGCAGAACGGCTTCGGTCGGTGGGCCGTAAGGGAGTTGCCAGTTGAGATGTTCAACGACCAGACCATCGTATTCGAAGCGGTGCTGGACCTCGGCCTGTGGAATGCCTCCGCCCTCAGGCTCGATCATCAGGTCGGCCACGCGGTCGAGGGCCTGGTGACGCCATGCGACGAGGTCTTCGGGCAGAAAACGAGGGTTGCGGAACGAGAGACGAGCGGGACCTTCTCCGAGAAGTGATGCTGCCCAGGGACCATAAGCCCCGATCATGTTCGGTTCCACAGGATGCGTCTCCGGTCAGCAGAGTCGTTGAGAAAGGTCTGATTGAGCCGGATGAGGCTGGGACATGGCGGTATCGTGCGCTCTACCGCTCAATTTCCAGTGATCTCAGTAGCTCCCCAACAGTTCCTGGAGTTCAGACTCAGTGAGGAACGCAGTTCGCAGCCCTCAGCAAAGTCCGCACTTGAATCAAGGATGTTCGACAACGCCGCTTCTTGCAATCACCTGGTCGCCGAGTCGTTGCCGTTGCCTCCGTTTTGGGAGTACTCTCTGCGAAAGGGGGGTGACCCTTGAGATCGTCCTCAATTGTTCCAGGAGCCGACCATGACCGGAATTCAACACCAGTGGGAATATCGAACCGTCCGTCACGAGCGGGGATGGAGCGAAGAAACGCCGGGTGATCTTGCTTCGGAAGCCAGTGACATCGAAGCGAATCTTCAGGTGCTCGGCCAGGAAGGATGGGAACTGGTTTGCGTCCTTGGTGATCTGAACGCCGCGATCTTGATCTTGAAACGACCGATCTCGCTCTAATCGTCCAGGGCCACTAAGAGTCTCAATCAAAATGTTCAGGGACATGGGCTCATGAAAGATTCGAAAACAACTCTTTTCGTTGATTTAAGGGTTCGTTTGTGGGTTTCATGGGCGGGTCCGTTTCTGGCGATTGTGCTCGGCGGGGTCAAGACGCGAACAGTGAACGCGGATGACGTGTCCACCGAGCGACCACCCAACCTCTTGCTTGTGGTGATCGACGACCTGGGCTGGTCCGATCTTGGCTGTTACGGGGCTGATCTGCACGAGACACCGCACCTCGACCGCCTCGCAGAGCAGGGGGGGCGTTTCTCGGCGGCCTATGCGGCGCCGGTCTGCACTCCATCTCGCGCTGCAATCATGACTGGTAAGCATCCGGCCAGGCTGCACATGACGGTCTGGTCCGAGGCAGCCCGCCAACGGTCGTCCCTCAACAACCGGCCGCTTCTTCCACCGGTGACCCGAGCGGACCTGCCACATCACGAGCGAACCCTGGCCGAGTGGCTCCGTCCGGCAGGGTATCTGACGGCCCACGTTGGCAAGTGGCACCTGGGAGACTCAAGCCATTATCCCGAGACTCAGGGATTCGACCTCAACGTTGGCGGCACCCACTGGGGAGCGCCTCCTACCTTCTTTTTCCCGTATCATGGGCGATGGTCGAATACCGAGGAATACCGATACGTTCCGGGGCTACCTTGGGGAAAACCGGGAGAATACCTGACGGATCGGCTCACCGAGGAAGCCTTGAAAATTCTCGAAGCCGCAGGCGATCAGCCCGTCTTTCTCAGCGTGAACTACTACGCCGTACATACTCCCATCGAGGCCAAACCCGAACTCGTTGCATACTACCAGAAACGACGCTCCCCCGATGACCAGCACCAGAACCCGACGTATGCCGCCATGGTCCAGACGGTCGACGAGAATGTTGGCAAACTGCTCGCCGGTCTGGATCGGCTTGAAATTGCGCAAAACACGCTGGTGGTTGTCGTTTCCGATAACGGTGGTTACATCAACGATTACCGTGGAGTTCCGGTCACCACCAATCATCCGCTCCGATCCGGCAAAGGGTCACTCTATGAAGGGGGCATCCGCGTGCCGCTCATCATCCGTCTGCCGGGTGGTGCGGCGAACGAGGCAGTGATTGACACTCCGGTCACGCTCATGGACCTGTTCCCGACTTTTCTCGACGTTGCCGGCGTAGCGGTGGAACCGGAGCTGATTGAGGAACTCGATGGGAAAAGCCTCGTCCCTCTGCTCGATGATGAACCGTCGGCATGGGCTGGGCACGATGCGCTCTACTGGCACTTTCCCCATGATTACCCGACCACAACACCCGTTGGTGCCATTCGAGCCGGTAACTGGAAGCTGCTGGAATATTTTGAAGACGGTCGACTCGAACTCTACAACCTGGCCAGGGATCCCGGCGAGCTCGAAAATCTCGCCTCAGCACAGCCCGAACGGACGGCTGAGCTGCACCAGCAGCTGATTGACTGGCGAGCCCGTGTCGATGCCCAGATGCCCGAGCCGAATCCTGCCTACCTGGCCAATCCCTGACCGCCTTTTGACCTTTGGCGGGCTCGTGTCCACAATCGAAGCGGGGCAAGCTATGTATCGAACGCACAGGCGCTTCGCTCGACGCCCGGAACCGAACCCCAAAGGGGCCCGATTGGCATGACACGTACAGCCTGTTGGTTTCTCGTCGCGATGCTGACCAGCTCGGTGGGACTTGGCTCTCAACCAACCACCGAGGACGAGGACGGCCACACGATTCGCCCCTTGTTCAACTTCTCCCAGGCCGATGCATCGGCCGCGTGGCGAAGCGTGAACGACGGAGTGATGGGAGGAGTTTCCGAGGGATCGTTCCGGATCTCCGAGGAAGGGGTCCTGAGATTTTTCGGGACCCTCTCTCTGGAGAACAACGGCGGGTTCGCCTCGATCCGTTCCGTTCCGGGTCAGATGAATCTTGGACCGGACGATGTCATCGTCCTTCGCGTTCGGGGAGACGGTCGCGAGTACCTACTGAATCTCTACGTCCCGACCACTCGGATCGCCTACTCCTACCGCGCTCCGATGCCGACCGTCGCCGGCAAGTGGATCGACGTTCGCGTGCCGATCCAGGCGTTTGTCGCGAACTCCTTCGGTCGTCCCGTCCCTGGAGCGGGCCCAGTGGATCCCAAGCGGGTGACGTCGATCGGAATCACCCTCAGCGACAAGAAGTCGGGAAGCTTCACTCTGGAAGTCGCCTCGATCGGGGTTGAATCCGCGAGACTCAAGGAGCCCTCCACCCGGACCTTTACCTACACCGAGACGGAACACGGTCCTCTGGAGATGGTGATTCACTTCCCAAGCGGATGGGAACCGACCGATCACCGGCCGGCGATCGTCTTCTTCTTTGGCGGTGGCTGGACCAACGGCAGCATTGCCCAGTTCGAGCCCCAGGCCGAGTACCTTGCCCAACGGGGGATCGTCGCCGCCCGGGCCGACTATCGCGTCAAGTCTCGCCAGGAAGTGACCCCTAAGGATTGCGTGGACGATGCCTTCGCCGCCGTTCGATGGCTCACCGATCACGCCAACGAACTCGGGATCGACCCCGATCGACTCATCTCTTCCGGAGGATCGGCCGGTGGTCACCTCGCAGCCTGCACAGCCTTGAGTCCGGCTGTCGAGGGTGCCCCGGAACCCTCTCGCCCCGCTGCCCTCGTCTTATTCAATCCCGTCCTGAGATTCGACGGCCAGCCCCAGCTCATGGAGCGCATCGGTAATGATGACGCGATCGGCCGTCGCATTTCACCGACCTTGCATCTTGATTCAACATCTCCGCCGACCCTCTTGTTCTACGGAAACGAGGATCGGCTGATCGACCAGGGACGTGAATTCCTGGATCGAGCGACCGAGGTTGGCGTTCTGGCTTCGCTGTTTCTTGCCGAAGGCCAGGGGCACGGCTTCTTCAACCGCCCCCCCTGGCGCGATCGGACGACGGCAAGGATGGACGCGTTTCTCACCGAACTCGGCTACCTTGAAGCCAAGCAATGATCGACCGAACGGGCCGCCCCGTTGTTGTTCCAGGCGATCGGCCGGCCCATTCGGAGGCGTGAAGTCTGACCAGAATTTATTGCTCAATTCTTGAAGTGGGACACCCGCCCTTGGTTGGCCCACATCCGAATCGATTATTGTGACGGGTCAACTTACTTCGCGCAGGAAGTGTCGCAGCCGACCCGGTTCCAGGGCATCTTTGCGAGCATCATTCCCATGCCACAGGTATCGGTGATCCCTGCGAACACGAGACCCGCGCCGACGAATCCCGGGATGACCAGGAACCACGGATTGACGAACGCCCCAAGCGCAGTGCCGATCGCGACCAGTGTCCCGGCTGCGATCCGAACCTGACGCTCCAGCGAGATCGCTTTCTTGCCCCGAACCACCGGTAATCCGGCAGCTTCCCAGGCCTGCGTGCCGCCTTCGACATTCACGACCTTCTCGTAACCGGCCGCGACAAACTTCTCGGCCGCTTTCTGAGCCCGATTGCCAGTTCGGCAGATCAGGTACAGCGGTTCATTTCGAGAGCCGTTACGACTGTCCATCACAGACTTCGGCTCAAGCTGATCGAGTGGCACCAGTCGTGCCGGTTCGGCGTGAACCTCACGGAACTCAACCGGGGTGCGCACGTCGACCAGATCCACCGGCTGACCTTGCTTGCGCCGTTCTTCCAGTTCTTTCGGAGAAATGGTGGCAACGCTCATCAAATCGTCTCCTTCCCGGATCGATCACCCAGGAGTCTTAGTGAAGATCATCCCCGCTCAGGGTCTGAAATATGCGAACCCGTCAAATTGCTGACGACGAACCACCTCGACCGCTCCGGACGGCACGGTCCCGACTCCCGAAATCAGATCGTCTTTCGTGATCCCGTTGCGCTTCATGGTGTTCTCGCAAGCGACAAAGGTCACCCCGCGATCAATCAACGATGCGATCGCCTCGGCGTGATCCGTTCGAACCGCCTCCACGACATTGATCCCCCCGCTGTGGCAGACGACTACAACCCGAGCGGTGGGATCAGCTTCCAGGATTCTTGAAATATTTTTCATGCCCTGGCCTTGCCGCCCGGTGTCGGCAAAGTTCATGTGCACCAGCACCCGGAGCGACTCCGAGGTCTCCCTGTCGTCCGCTCGGGAGCCGGTCTGACTGAGCACCACGCCGACACCAATCAGGGCCAGGGCGGCCCAGGCAATCCTGGATGTCATGAAACGGTCTCCTCATTCAGGTTGATCACGTGGTCGATCAAAGGGTCTCGATCGACCGGTATCCCGACGCGAAACGCGCATTACGGTCGTTGCCCTCGACCCCGGCCACCTGCCCACGGGGGGCGGGCCGCCTTGTGGCCTTCGGCGACAAAACTGTTGACCTTCTTCGCATGGGCACGAATCAAGGGAACCACGTCAGGGTTCTCACTCGTTTCGATGACCTCGATCCCATTCTCGAGATTTGTCCAGGTCAGAGTGATCTCATCGGCATGAGCAAAAATCTCGCGAAATAGCGGGTCCCAAACCCGGACCTGACGACCCGTCTCCAGCCGCTTCGACATCTGCCGAACATGCTCCTGAAGCGAGGTGACCAGCTCGGGACGATCCGTAACCGTCTTCGTCTTCACCCCGCCCTCAATCTCCTCCACCGTTCTCGTAATCGATTGATGAGCACTCAGCAGTGCCTGGATGTTTCCATGTTCCACGTCCGACATGCCAGGACCGTGGCCGCTGCCGACTCCGGGCCTCGGCTCCGCGTCCTGTACTGCTCCATGACCTGTGCCATGCCTTGCCCCTCGGCCTGCACCGTGACCGAATCCTCGGCCCGCACCGTGACCCGGACCATGTCCGCATCGGCCCTGGCACCTTTCGGGGCCTCGCTGCTGCTGCCCCTCATGGGAGCCGTGGTCGTGCTGTGCCATCGCTCCCGGAGGTCCGATCATCAACGCCGCAACCGCGATCGCTAGGTGTCTCATCGCCCGGTGCTCCTGTACTTACAATTTCGAACCGTCTCGAACACCTTCCCCCAACCGATCGCCGTGCTACAATACTTCCACGCGACCGATTGACTATATTCCAAATCAGTTGAACAGTCAAGTCCATGCCTGCCACCATTCCCGATGCGTTCCTCGATCTGATGGCTGAGAAGTTTCGGATGCTGGCCGATCCGACCCGTCTGGCGATCCTCCGCGCCTTGATGCAAGGAGAGCGGAATGTCACCCAGGTCGTTGAGGAAACAGGGCGGAATCAGGCAAACGTCTCCAAGCATCTGAAATTGCTCGCAGATGCCGGGTTGGTGACCCGTCGCAAACAGGGGTTGCAGGTCTTCTACCGACTCGACGACCCGCTGGTCGATCGCCTTTGCAAGCTTGTCTGTGAGACGATCGTTCAGGATGCTCAGCAGGCCGTCGCTCGTCAGAAGACCCTGCTCTCGGGCTGGAGCGGTGGGGATGGGGCCTGATGCCCTGGCCCGAGGCGCAACGCCCGGGGGCCTCCAAATCGCGATGGTGGTGGAACAATCATGGGGCGAAGTCCTCCACGACCGGGGGGACAATTCCCCCCGGTCCGAGATGACGGCGACCCTCGCCGTAGACGCTACCGACCCAGGCATGAAAAAACCCCACCATGCGCATCAAAGGCATGACGGGGCGATCGTAGCCGTGCCTCTCGCCCCTCACGAGCGAGACGTCATCTTTCAAAGTATCGGTACGCACCCTTCGCCGTCAAGCAGATCAGTGGTTCCGTAGGTCGTGGCATGCGAATCGCATGTCTTGATTGGGAAGTCGAGGGCCGAATCGGGGACTGCGATGGTGTCGATCCGGCCGATTCCCCCGAGAGCTTTGAAGGAGTGCTTTCCATGATCCCCTTCACGGTCAGCCGGGTTCCCGAACACTCGCCTGAGTTCACTAACGAGGCTATTCGGCGCCAGACCGAGGCCCGGATCCTTCGCTTCGCTTCGGCTGGCCCTCGGGCGATCGATCGACGTCTGCGTCAACTCGACGACGAATGGGACATTGAGCGCGTGCTGGAAGCGAACGCATCAAGTCTCATCCTCGCGGGAATGGCACTGGGCTCCTTGGTCGATCGCCGGTATTACCTCGTGCCCACGGTGGTGGCAGGTTTTCTGCTCCAGCATGCCATTCAGGGGTGGTGCCCCCCGTTGCCCCTGTTCCGCCGTATGGGGGTTCGAACGGCTCACGAGATCGAGCAGGAACGCCGAGCGTTGTTGCTGCTGCGAGGCGATTGGCACGGCTTGCAGGGCGATACCGATCACGGTCGGGTTGAACAGGCGCTCCAGGCGGTTCGATCATGATCCCCTCATCGCAGCACCTGGCCGAGGGATCCGCCGGATGAGGTCTCCCCGCGGCTCTTCTCCGAGGCATCTTCGCAGACACTTGAGGATTCGTTCCAGCGCAACCGCAGGTCCTGCCGATCTTTCTTTGGCGGTTTGACTCCGACCCTATCGGACGAACCGCGGTCTCCTGGCCCCTCCAGGGACGATGGTTCGCTTGCAACTCTGTCGGTGAACCGGCTCGAATAGGAGGCGATCAATGAGTCAGACACAGGACGCCCCTCCGATTGACCTGATCCGCTGGACGTTTTCGGCCGATCCGGCTCGAAGCGATGAGATCGAAGGCTATCTCAACGACCTAGGTCTCGACGTCTATTCCCGAGGTGACGGTCAGTTCCTTGTTCTGTGGGATGAGCCCGACACGGAGCTCGACGAAGTGGTTGAGCGTCTCTGGGCCATCAATGGCGCACCCTTCGAGGTCACCCACGAGTCGTTCCGTCGCCTCGATCTGCTCGTATATCAGGAAGAGGAGGATGCCGAGGCCGAAGCCGCGTAAATTCGAGAGAACGACCGTGAGGCCGGTCAGTCTGACAAGCACCGGCCTCTCCTGATTCTCAATGATCCTCGGTCGATGAATCGTGCGGTGCCTCGATGATCCGAACCTGGCGTATTCCCTCACGCCACCATTCGCTAAGCGGCCCTCGAGTGACGCTCCTCAAGGCATTGCCGGCCGAAGCGAGGGAAAGGTCGAGGGTTGCACGAACGCTTTCCTCGTCAAACATTGACGCTTCCTCCAGAATCGTGCCGATTGGATCAATGATCCTGCTCTGCCCGTGCGATCCGCTCAGATCGTCGTTCGCCGGCGCATTGGCATGAACAACATAGACGGAATTCTCGACCGCTCTTGCCTGGATTTGTGCCCGGTACGGGTCAATCTTCCGCTCCTGTCGGATGCCTGACTCGTGCGAGAGGTAGAAGATCACGCGAGCCCCGGCCAGGACCGGCAACCGCACCAGTTCCGGGTAACGCTCGTCGTGGCAAATGATGATCGAGCAGGGGACCCCCTCGATCGAAAAGACCGAGAGGTGATCTCCCGGCGTTGGCCAGGGCTCCGCAAGCTGGACCTTGTGATACCGCTCGATCACGTTCCCCTTCGAATCAATCACGACCGCTGAGTTATACAACGCCTCGCCGTCACGAGAAGGGGTTCCCACAATCGCGGCGATCCCCGCTGTTCGACAGGCCGAGGCGAGTTGCTCGGCCGTCGCCTCCGTTGCCTCGTCCTCAAAGTAACCCGTCACAGCGCACTCCGGGAAAACGGCGACCTGGACCCCTTCCTCACTAAGATGTTGCATATGTTGAATCATTCGATCCACATTGGCATCGATTCCTCGGGTCGATCTCAGTTGCACGGCGGCCACGCGAAGCGTTTCAGCCATCGGCGCGGAGGATTCTCCCGCATGGAGCATCGGCGTGGTCGTGGATACGAGGAGAATCATTAAACGGATGAAAGGAAGCGGCATCATTGTGGTCTCCAGACTCTTCCTGTTCCGAGAGTCACTGTTTGCGGGCCGAGCGACTCATTTCACCTTACTCTCGATGGGACTTCGGACGGTACGTGCTGGCGAAGTCGTTCCTGTTCGGGTTTGATGTCGGGACATCCGAACTCAAGGCCGATAGCGGCCGAGAGGCCGAAATTCTGGCCAGACATCCGTTTTCATCGAGGGGCCGTCATGCCGAGTTTCCCGCTCCGACTGTGTTACACCATCGTGGTTTTCTCCGGATCAATCGCTCCCGTTCACGCGGACGAACCAAGTCGCGAGGCGGTGGCCGAGGCCCTCGGCCGCATGGTCCTCGAACGGGACACGACCATGACAGAGGTTCGCCAGTTTGTCGAACCCCGAATCCCTCGAATGCCCGAGGTCGCAACCGAGGCCGAATGGCAAGCCGCCGCCGACAAGATCCGCGCCGAGGTGCTCGACCAGGTCGTCTTCCGCGGCGAGGCCGCGTCGTGGCGTGATGCCGAGTGCCGCGTCGAATGGCTCGACACGATCGAGGGCGGTCCCGGCTACCGGATTCGGAAGCTCCGGTACGAAGCCTTGCCCGGCTTCTGGATTCCCGCCTTGCTCTACGAACCGGAACAGTGTGATGGGCTGGTGCCGGTTGTCTTGAACGTCAACGGCCACGATGCCGCGGGCAAGGCCGCCCCCTACAAGCAAGAGCGGTGCATCAACCTGGCCAAGCGAGGCATGCTTGCCCTGAACGTCGAATGGATCGGCATGGGGCAACTCCGGAGCGAAGCCAACGCGCATGGCCTGATCAACGCGATTGATCTGTGCGGTTCGGGAGGGATTGCCACGCACTACCTCGCGATGAGCCGGGCACTCGACCTGTTGCTCGATCACCCGAATGCCGACCCCAAGCGTGTCGGCCTGACCGGCCTCTCCGGAGGGGGTTGGCAGACGATCTTCTACAGCGCACTCGACCCTCGGATTACCCTGTCGAATCCCGTGGCCGGTTATTCCAGCTTCCTGACCCGCATCGAGTATCTCTCCGACCTGGGAGACTCCGAGCAAACCCCTTGCGACCTGGCCACCGTGGCCGACTACACGCACCTGACGGCCTTGCTCGCGCCTCGGCCCACACTCCTGACGTTTAATCAAAAGGATAATTGTTGCTTCGCGGCCCCCCACGCGTTGCCCCCCTTGGTTCAGGCGGTTGCGCCGATTTATTCCCTGTTCGATCGCGAAGCCAACCTCCGACTTCAGGTGAATGTGTCTCCCGGAACGCATAACTATGAGATCGATAACCGCGAGGCCCTTTACAGAATGATCGGCGACCACTGGTTCCCCGACGACCCTTACTACGACGCCACGGAAATCCCCTGCGCCGATGAGGTCAAGACCGCCGAAGAGTTGCATGTTCCCCTCCCCGACGACTCTCTTAGCTTGCAGCGTCTCGCCCTCGATCTCGCCGCATCGCTTCCCCGAGAACCGAGCATTCCCGACGATCCCGACGCAGCCGAAACCTGGCGAGAGGAGCGTCGCACCGCTCTTCGCGAGATTGTTCGGCCGATCGAAGGGGAGGCCGTCGTCGAGCGTGTCAGCGATGGCTCGCGGGAGGCCCTCGTGGCGACCACCTACCGACTCCGCCTTGCTGACTCCTGGACGCTTCCCGCCGTTCGCCTGGAACCTGCGGATGTTGAGAACCCGGCCGGTACGGTCCTGGTGCTTGCCGACGGCGGCCGGACCGAAGCCGAGGATGCGGCCCTGGCCTTGCTGGCCGAGAACAAGCGGGTCGTTGCCATCGATCCCTTCTTCTTCGGAGAGTCTCGCCCCGCCCAGCGCGATTACCTCTGGGCCTTGATGATTGCCACCACCGGCGAGCGTCCGCTTGGGGTACAGGTGGGGCAGATCCTCGCCGCCGCAAAGGCCATTCGCTCGGCAACGGATGGTGAATCCCCCTCGATCGTTGCGATTGGGCCTCGTGCCAGTGCGGTCTCGTTGATCGCGGCTGCGCTCGGTCCCGACCTGATCACCGAGGTCAGTCTCGATCGCCCCTTGACCAGTCTGAAGGCGATCCTTGAGGAGGGCCGCACCTACGACCAGTCGCCCGAACTGTTCACCTTCGGCCTTCTTGAAGCATTCGACTTGCCTCAGGTCGAGGCCCTCGTTGCTCCCCGAACGATCCGCCGGGTAGCCTCGGGCGAGTAATCGCAAGAGTTCTCGGTTCCCGCGGCCTCGTCGTCACGCTCAATGGTCCGACCGTGATCCGGAGCACTGAGCGTGACCGAAGGCGCTCTGCGAAGCACCAGACGCTCCATGCGACTTGCCGATCTTCGCTACCCTATACAGACTCAATCGTGTAACATTGGTTCAATAATCGCCGGATGCTTCCCAACGAGCCGGGATCGCCCCGGAGGCCCCGTCTCCTGTCGCACGGGAAAGAATTTATGAACCTGCCGATCGCGTCTCATCGCCCCCCGAATCCGTCGCGCCGGGAGCTGCTCCGTGCCGGTCTCGCCGGTATGGGATCACTGAGCTTGCCCGGCCTGTTTCGTCTCCGGGCCGAGGCCGCGGCGGCAGGGGCCGAGCGATCGGAACGCACTGCGGTCATTCTCGTCTGGCTTCGCGGAGGATGCAGCCACCTCGACACGTACGATCCGAAGCCCGACGCCCCCTCCGAGTATCGCGGGCCGTTCAAGCCGATCGACACCCGGACCCCCGGTCTTCAGCTCACGGAATTGATCCCGTTGCAGGCCGGGATCTCCGACAAGTTCACCGTCCTCCGCTCGATGGCACACACCGGAGCAGGGCACCCTTCGGGATCGCTCCAGTTGCTCTCGGGCGATCCCGACATGCAGGACAAGCCCGAACCGGTCTTCCCCGACGTCATGGCTGTGGCCGACTACTTCCGCTCCGGTGGTCCTCCCCGGGCGCTCCCGAACTACATCGGGGTCAACCCGATCGTGCGGTACGATGGTTTCGTGATCGCAGGGCCCGCCTTCCTTGGCCCCTCGCACGAGCCGTTCGCCGTGACGGGCGACCCCAGCGCACCCGATTTTCGGGTTCCGAACATCGGACTTCCCGAGGCCGAGGCCCGCCGCCTTCAGACGCGTCTCGGACTCCGACGCCGGATGGACGACGTGCGCCGGGCGATCGACGCATCCCGCTCCGTTCAATCGATGGACACGTTTCAGGAGCGTGCCATCGACCTCCTGACCAGCCCCGAGGCCGCTGTGGCCTTCGATCTCAGCCGCGAGGATCCTCGCGTCCGAGACCGCTACGGTCGGCACGCCTGGGGACAACAATGTCTGATGGCTCGCCGACTGGTCGAGGCCGGCGTCGATCTCGTGACCACCACCTTCGATGGTCCTCTCTGCGGCCGGGTGGCCAACTGGGACGATCACGCGGTGAATCACCACGTCTTCGAAGCGCTTGAGCATCGCGCCCCTCCCTTTGATCAGGCCGTTACAGCCTTGATTGAAGACGTGTATGCCCGTGGGCTCGATCGCCGCGTGATGGTCATCGTGACTGGTGAATTTGGCCGGACCCCTCGCATTTCCCACGTTGCCAGCAGCGGCGGCGGAGTCGCCAGCGGCCAGGCCGGCACCGTGCAGCCCGGGCGTGACCACTGGCCCCGTGCCAACTCAATGATCTGGGCTGGCGGCGGCATTCCGACCGGCCAGGTCATCGGCGGCACCGACCGTTACGGCGAAGATGTGGTCGATCGCCGAGTTGGGCCCCATGATTTCCTCGCCACCATCTACCGCCATCTCGGCATTGATCCCGAAGCCACCATTCCCGACCGCTTCGGCCGTCCCATCCCCATTGCCCCCAACGGCCGGCCGATTCCGGAACTGACTGCGACGTCCTGATCCACGCCCTGGCCGTGCGGTCGCTGTTGTCTTCAGGACGCGTGCTGCAACTGCTCCTTTTCCAGGTCAGCGGGAGAGAATGACCCCGCTGACCTCGGCTTTTCTCAGGTTTCCCAGTCGCAGTCCGATTCTGAATTGTCCGAATACAATTTGATCGTCAAGCGTCAGTCCCTCCGACTCGTGGCCCAAATCGCCGGTTGTCAGGCGATGGAACGGATCACTCGTTCCGCAAAGCCACACGACGAGGAGAACCACTGATGGATCACTGCCTGGCGATCGCGACCCTCTGCTGGATCCTCCCCCTGAGCTTCGTCTCGGCCGACGATACCTCGCTCCTGCCGACCCCAAGCGAACCCTCCTCGGTTCGCGAGATCCAGGCGAAAGGCTCGCAAATCGTGCTCGAACTCTACACCTCACAAGGGTGCAATTATTGCCCGAACGCCGAACGATTGATCCAGGAGATGATCCAGAAGGGATACGGGCGGAACCGAGTGATTCCCCTCGCCTTTCACGTCGACTACTTCAACACCCCCTGGACCGATCCGTTCTCCAATCGGTTCAACAGCGGTCGGCAGTGGGCCTATCATGAAGCCTTCAAGAAACGGAATGCGAACGCTCCCGACCTCTACTTCACCCCGATGATCATGGTCGATGGCCGCTACCCCATGAGCGGCTATCATTCCGAGGGGACTGCGCCGCTTTGGCCGTTGTTGAAGGCCAGGCTCGATCGAGCGGGCAAGACGCGGCGCGAGGCAAGCCTGAGTGTTCGCGTCGAATCGTTCTCAGATCGCCCCTCTCATCGCTCGCTCACGATCCGAGCCCAGGCGAAGACCGCCCGACTCGCCGGGAAAGATCTTCTTGCCTGCGTCGCCATCACAGAAGGGCCGATGAGCACTGCGGTTCCCTCTGGTGAAAATGCCGGTGAAACGCTGGTCGAGCACAACGTCGTCCGATCCCTTCAATATGAAACCGTTTCCCTCCGCCGTGACGCGCTCACCGAAACCACCATTCCTGTCACACTGGCGGAAGGGGCTGATCCTGCTCGCTCTGAGATTGTCGTCTTCCTGCAAGACGAAGCGACCGGGGCCATCTTCCAGGTGGCGGCAACCCCCTGGAACGATCCCCCGCAGCCGGCTCGCTGATCACGGCTCCTGAGCGACGGCTGCGTCCGCGTCGTCCAAGGGGAAGGGACACCCGGAATAGGGAAGTTCTGGAGCTTGCTCGGCACCCACCTCTGCCTCGGCCTGACCGGTCAACGTGGCGAGGCGAGCGGACATCTCACGGAGAATTTCCTCGGAGTAGCCTGGCCAGTAGGCCGTGATCTGGCCTTCTTTATCAATGAGAACGACATAGGCCGAGTTCTGGACCTCGAAGGCCCGCACGATCTCCAGATCCTTGTCGGCAAGCACCGGGTAGGTTGTTCCGTGGGCAGTCACCCAGCGCTTGGCGACCTCAACATCACCGTCGATAATACCGAGGAACGAGGCACGATCGCCGTAGCTCGCATGCAAGCGGGCAAAGAACGGTTCGGCCGACGTGCTGCACGGGCATCCGTCCTTGATGAACACCAGAAACACGGGGCGATCGCCCACCAGGCTTGTCGAATCGATCGTCCTCCCTTCGTGACTCTCGGCCACGAATCCCGGCGCCGGTCGATCGGCCATCGCCTCGCTCGCGGCTTGCATCTCGGGAGTCACAAGATGTTCCTCATCGACCAGAACGCCTGTGACGACCAGCGGCCCCCGGCGATCAGGTGCCTTCGCTTCCCATCGCCACCACGCAAACGCTCCCACAAGCACAAGAGCCCAGATCGTGATCGAAAAGGTCCATTCTCGTGTCGACATCACTGTCCCCGGGTTCAACACTCGGATCGTCGTGACCGGATGGCGTCCGATTCGCCGATCGCTTTGTTTACTCCATTGTAGGCAACGACTCAAAAGGCGTCGGCCGAAATGACCTCGCCACCCCGTCGCGTGGCAAGGGCTCGCCAGGTCATCGGGTTGACTGTGTCTTTGAGAAATCCGACATGACCGTCGCAGAAAAGCAGATTCACGCCTCCAGGGTGATCGCTCCTCGCCGCTTTCCAACCGCGCACGTGGGTATGGTAGCAGTCCGGTTGCCGGTCGTTCGGCAGCAGGAAGTGGTTGTAGAGTGCGGCATCGAGTCGGCCAACGGCCCATCCGTAGTTGCGGTTGCCGCGCCAGGGGAAGGATGCGCCGACCCCGCAGTTCTCAATCGAGGGACGATTCGCGGGTGGCTGTTCCGAGCCGAGATGCAAATACTGTCGCTTCACATCTCCCCTGGTTCCGGCTGCGGTATCCCTCCCTTCGCCGACAAGCGATTCGCTGACCATCGCGGTGTTGGAAAGGCCATCCTGGATATTGGCAAAACTGACGAGACTCGACACGAAGCTGACGCCATCGGCGAGCGGTGCCAGGAAGTTCCCGTCGTCAGGAACTCCCGACCCCGCGCTGGCGACGTAATTGGCCGGCCGATACTGCGGGTCGAGGATGATCCGGTTGTTCCCATCGCTGGGACACAGGAAGACCGCGACCTCGGTCTGCGTTGCGGTCAGGTTCTCTGGTCGAACCGGAGCATTCCCGCCTGCTCGTAAACCGAGATCAAAGTTGATCGCGGAGAAGAGCGCCGCCTGCTCCAGAAAAGGAAAAACCCGGGCCAGCGGGCTAAATTGATAAACCGGCCCGAGGTTCGCCGGGGGGAGACAGCCATTGGTATCGTGATATTGGTGCATGGCAATTCCAATCTGCTTCAGATTGTTGTTGCAGGCGATCCGTCTGGCTGCCTCGCGGGCACTTTGTACGGCGGGCAGAAGCAACGCGATCAGGATGCCGATGATCGCAATCACGACGAGAAGCTCGATGAGTGTGAATCCCAAGGCCCGTTGCTGGGTTTGCATCAATGTACTCTTGTTTGATGGGTGGGGTATGGAGAGCTTCGTTTCGCCAATCAATATGAATCATTCGAGATCACTTCACCAGCGTTTCGTGTCGAGAGGGCTCGCCAGGCGATCGGATTGACCGTGTCCTTCAGGAATCCGACGTGGCCGTCGCAAAAGAGGACGTTGACCCCACCCGGATGTTGGCTCCTGGCGGCTTTCCAGGCGGGGCTGTGCGGTACGAACGGACCGAGGCAATCGTATTGCCGAGAATTTGGGGTGAGGTAATGGTTATAAATGGTGTTGCGAAAGTCACCGTCCCACCATCCGGCTCCCTTGTCGAGTCGCCAGCCACGGCCAGCCGCGGCACACGAGCTCTCAGTGAGTGGAAGGCTGGCGGATCGCGCAATCAGGCGGCCTGGTTCGTCGGGAATCGGTGTGGGTGAGGCTTGATCGAAGGGGGGGCCGCCGGGACCAAGCAATTGCTCGGACACCGCAGCAGTCTGGCTCGATCCGTCTCGAATGGCAGAGAGATTGACCACCGCGGTCGAGAATGCCCCGTTGGCGTCGATCACGTCGCCCGGCGCAGTTCGACCTCCGTTCAGGCCGTCTCCGACGCAGAAGACGTAGTTTGTAGGGCCGGACACCGGGTCAACACGCTCTCCCGAGTCGCTCGGGCAAAGAAACAAGGCATCGACCGTTTGTCGAACCGTCTGATTGGCTGGAAAAAACGTGAACGATCCGGAAACCCCATAGCTTCCCGAAGCGCCCGTGGCGATCGGCCAATCCATGTTCAAGGCATTGTAGACCTGCGATTGTTCCAGATACGGTGAGAGTTGCGCCAGTGCCGACCATCGGTAGTGCAAGGCCGGGATTTGCGGGTCATGCGAACCGGGCCTCGGATAGAGATACCCCACTGGAAACGCGTTAACGGTTGCGTGATAATTGTGCATCGCGATGCCAAGTTGTTTGAGGTTGTTCACGCACTGAGCCCGTCTCGCCGCTTCTCGTGCCGCCTGGACGGCCGGTAAGAGCAACGCGATCAAGACACCGATGATCGCAATGACCACCAGCAATTCGATGAGGGTGAATCCCGAACGTCGATCGATGCGCATCATCGAGCAATCCCTTTCTGTGAGAATGGTCGGTGGTAAGTCGAGAGAGTTCCAGCGAGTAAAAAATCTCTAAACCCTGTTCGTCCTGCGCAGACCGTGGCCGATCTCCTCGATCGGGACCAACAGACGCACGACGATCCGGATCGACGCGCCATCGCGAGTCGAGTCGAAAAAGTGTTGCCCTCCGGGAACATCACCGGAAGAAGAAGGGATGCGCCAGAGTCACCTGGATCGTGAGCCTCGAACTTCGGACAAACGATCCCGAATCTCAATCACGCGAGAGAACGGTGATGAGTAGGGTCGCCCGGAGGACGGATCGCTCGACTGTCTCCGATCGACCCCGAGCCTCATCACAACTTACCCGTTGCACGATCGGGCAAGCGGATCTTGAGGAGATCGGGAACGCTCGATCCGGTGACAGCCTTCGACAAACTCGTCCCCCGAGCGACGGGGCATCCCAAGCTCTCGGCGCAACTCGACCGTAGAGTAGGATCAGAGGCACAGAACCACCCCGACATCGCCGGCAACCACGACGAAACCTACAGGAACAAAGTCCTGATGGATTGTCCTGACTGACCGCTGACACTACCTGGTCGGGTGGGTGACTCGACACCGCTCAGCCGAGTACGCCGATCCGGGAGGACTCGGGAGGTTCATCCGGCAAGTCGCCGGGCAGCTCAGACGAGAAGCGATCGATGAAGGAGGGGAGGGGGGGCCGCGCTTTCACGGCGTCAGGACGATCCCACGTTGCCAGGTTCGCCGGACGCTCCCGTGGAGACATGAGCGAGGTGGTTGCTTCCTGGTCTCCACCGCACGGCATCGGGCCGATACACGCAGAGGAAGCGGAAGCGATGGCCAGTAGCTCCGCCTGTACGGTGGTTTCGCTCGAAGAGGAGGGCGGAGGAGTGGTCGAGGATTTCGAGGGCTTCGCCAACGGCGTGCAGCAGCATTTTGCCGAGCTACAGGTCGGACCACAGCAGCACGCAGGTCTGGGAGACGGGTTCTCGGATCGAGACGACCCGCTCGAAACCCTGATCCAGGGCCCGCACAGGACCATCAACACGATCACCGCCACGCCGGCCAGAGCCGATCGGATCGGAACTCGATCTGCGTGCTTGGCGTGAGCAAAGTGCATGGTGATCAGGTCAGAAACGCGGAAGATTCCAGAGGTTTCACCTAGTGTTGAGAGTCGATTCTTAACCGTCAAGGGTTCACCCCTGAAGAATTTCAGAGATCACTTTATTCGATCCAGGCAGTCGATGATCTGTCGGGAAACCTCGTCGAGCGACGTTTCGGGTGATGTCAGAAGCACTTCGGCCGAGACGGCTTGAGAAAGCATCAGATTGATGGTCGGCACTCGCTGGCCGGGCAAGGCGTCTCCTCCGGCCCTGAAGTCGGTTCGAACCGCGACGATCGGAATGCCCAGGGCGAAGGCCAGGCCACACTCAAAGCTCGTTCCGCTGTCCGGATCGGCACCGTCGAGCACGGCAACCACGGCGTCAGCTGATCGGACTCCCTCCACGTCGAGTTGGAAGATCGCGTCGGCCTCCAGAGTTTCAAGCTGTTCGATCGCGCTTTGAGGCAAAAACACCTGGTGGCCGGCCGCGATCAAGGCGTTGGCCAGCGCTGCGTTCCAGGCTCGCTCCGCCTGAGAGAACAAGGGGCCGGCGAGATAAAGGTGCATGGAAAAGGTGCTCCTTGGGTTCGAATCACACGGGTGTTCGACAGACACTTCAGCTCTCGCGATTGCCGGGATGCGGCCGATTGTGCCGATTTTCCGCAAGGTGTCGTGCCCCGGCGGCCGATGTGAAACGGTGAGTCGCGGCGGTTGTCTGACCGTCCCGGTGGTGATTTCGCCATCGAGGTCGGGCCGACCGAGGGGTGTCAGGAGGATGCCCCGCCCCGGGAGGAGCCGGATTCCGGCTCCCGATCCACCGGAACCGCGAAGGGAAGAGGACCCTGTCCCGGAGGAATCAACCCGATGCTCCGCATTGCCCATTATGCCCCGGCCCTGATCGGTCTGGCCCTGGTCGCACCCGCGACAGCTCGTGCTCAGTCGCACTCCCATTCCGCCCCGGATTGCGAGGCCTGCATGGCCGCTCGCCACGCAAGCCCGGTGGTCGAAGAGCGCAACGGGATCATTGGTCGCCTCCGAGGCGGGGATCGTGTTTCCATCCCCACCGGTCACCATGTCAATCGGCGCGGCGAGCCCATGCATGCCCACGCTCAGGGCAATGCCTACGCTCCTGCCTCCAATCCTTCCTGGGGCAACGGCTCGCAGCACCTCTCTTACGAGGTTGGACATGATGCCGAGACCGGCTACGCCAATCTTAGCCCAGGCCATGCCGTGCCGTCGGCACCTTACGGCGCGATCGCCTCGGGCGAACCAATGCCAATTGGTGAGATGCGAACCAGCTATGTCACGCCGATGTCTGCTGCCGTCCCGACGGCTCCGGCTGCCATGCCGAACGCTGCGAGCATGAATGGCGGATTCACGGGAGTGCCAGTGATCCCGCCCAACCCCGCCATCGAGGCGTGGCACCAGAACCGATTGCCCGATCGCGTCGTCCCTCGTCGATCCGGTCCACTGGAAACCATGCTTGGCACCAGCAGCCTGATGAACTGGGTCGAAAAGCGCAAGACCCTTCGTGCCATGCGAGCCTCGGCCAAGCAGGGGGCCTACGCCCCGTCGATGCACCAGATGCCGGGCTGGGCCGTCGACAATCGCTGATCGCTCATCAGGAATTGCAAAATTCGCTGCGGAGCTCGCAGGCTCAACTGCCCCTGGTACGGGGGGATCGCTCATCAGGCGATGCTCCGGTGCCAGGGGTGTTTTCATTGGGCCACTGCTCAGGCAACCCGAACTCACACGGCCAGCCAGTCGTCGCGATGCTCTCAGTTTGCCCAGCCGTTGCATGCGGAACGCCCCCCCTGGCCGATTGATCGGTTCGATTCCAGCAGAGGACAGGGCCGGGCCGATTCAAAAGGTCAAGACGCTCGACCGGCGCCGGTGCTCCCGGCCTCTCCCAAACCGTAGGAATCGCGGGGGGAGGGCCAATTGGCTTGCATCGGTTTCCAGGTCGCAAGCGGCTTCGTCGGAGGATGGCGACGGCCCCGCACAGGACGGCGCGGACACGCTCGCCTCGCTCGGTTCCGAACCACTCCAGGAGGGAGACTGGCCATGTTCACAAGGGATTGACCATGCGTATCGGACATCGGCGAGGACTGGGACTGGCTGTCGCGCTGCTAGGCGCCTTGGCCGGCAATGCCTCGGCGGGTGGTTTCATTTCGGATATCGCCCCCTGGGCCCACACGATTCCCCGTGTGGCCTACGCCCGTAATCTTCAAACCGGCGACCTCTACTACGCCCCGGCGATTCCTTACGGCCACTATGCCAAGGATCACGGTGCGGGTCTTGCCGGTGCCGCCGGCCACCTTCATGGTGCTGCCGCTCATCTCAAAGGTGCCCTTCATGGTGCCGGTGGCCTTGGGCACGGATCAGGTCTTGGGCTCGGTCACGGTGGGCATGCTCACGGTGCCGACCTCGGCCAGGGCCTTGGTCATGTCCATGAAGGCGTCGGCCATGGCCTGGGCCTCGGCTCGGGAATCGGCCACGGTGGGCTCGGATCGGGCCTGGGTCTCGGCAAGGGGCTTGGGCTGGGCAAGGGGGGACATGGAGGTCATGACCTTCACGCTCCGCTCAGCTCTCCTCAGTTTGATCCGTCCATGACAGGTGGCCACGCCTCCGGCAAGCACGGTGGTGGCTTACTCGGTGGCCTTGGTCACGGCGGAGGTCTTGGGCTCGGGCACGGTGGTGCCCTTGGTCATGGCAGCGGCCTTGGTCACGGTGGCGGTCTGGGCCTTGGCCATGACGGTCATGGAATCGGTGACGGTCACGGCCACGGTGGTGGACATGGTCTTGGGCATGGTGGAGGTCTGCACGGTGGCCTGGGCCACCTGAAGGGCCTTGGCCACAATGCACTCGGCTACCTGAACGGGATGCATCCGAGCAACCAGGTCCGATACTTTGTCGGAGCGGGTGGGCCGGTCCCCCTGACCCCGGGTTACGTTCCCTACATCAACGTGACCCGATCGCCGCGAGACTTCTTCGCGTTCCCGCCTTACCTGAATCGGGCGCTGGACTACTGAGCCCGCCTTCCGGAAAGTGAATAGCGAGACCGCTCGGCCCATGCCTGGGTCGGGCGGCTCGCCGTTCACCGGAATCAGGACGATCGCGGGCGAACCCTTCGCACGGAGGCGAAAGCGTATGAAATCGTACGTCAAGATACCGCTGGCGGTCCTGGTGGCCCTCACCTTGCTGCCATCGTTGACGCGTGCCCAGGCCGACGGCCCAGCGGTCCCTGACGTCCGGGAACGCAGCGGCTTGTTCACCCGAATCGTCCCGATCGAGCCGAATCTCCCGGTCGACCCGAAGCGAGATACCTTCTTCAACTCGAAGTGGATGCCCCGGAACCCGAAATTCTGGGGACGCGGGCCCAACTCCTGGAAAGACGGTGGTCTGTATGGCCGGGTCTTGCCCGCGGGTTGCACGACCTGCCGGACACCTTACTTCCGCGGCGTGACCGGCTCTCAGGCCGTCGATGCAACCTGTCAACCGTTTAACCACGTGGAACGGGTGTTCGGCAACTTCGTCAAGCCGTTCAAGCCGGTTGATGTTTATTATTCCGGCGGCTGCTATGTGCCGGTCTACGACCTCGACCCGATGGTTCCTGGTCCCGGCTGGTTCCCCTGGTGGGTCCCCGATTTCGCGAACAAGCACATCGGCGGCTGAGTGTGCCAGGACGACGCTCCTTCGGGACCTGTTCGTTGAGCGGGTGTAGATCGCTTCCTCCCGAATACGGAGGATGAGGGTCTACACCCGTCTTTGCGTTGATGCGAATGGCCTCGTCCGCTCCTTCCATCGAGAACTCAGGTCGAGACATCTTTGGATTTCGGAACACGGCTTGCACAATCATTTCCTTCGCAACTTGGCGGGATGGCCGTACGCGGCATCGCCGCGAGTCTTGAGGTTTGCGACTGGATCGCGCCTCCCCATTCTCACGTGCTGCCAACAACTGAGCCGAGACACCCAGAGAGCAACACCAACGATGGCATCCAAGACACCCTTGAAGGAACCAGCCCCGCCCTTTGCGCCTCAGAGCCAGAGTCCTCCCGGACTTGATGCCGAGATGAACCCTCGGCCCAGGCACTCGGCAGAGCAGTACAAAGCCGCGGGAAAGCTGACCGATCAGGTCGCCCTCATTACCGGCGGCGATTCCGGCATCGGAGCGGCAGTGGCCATCCTCTTCGCAAAAGAAGGGACTGATGTGGCGATCGTCTACCTTCCCGAGGAACAACGAGACGCCGACCATGTCCGTCAGCACGTCGAGCAAATCGGTCGGCGCTGCCTCTGCATCCCCGGTGATCTGAAAGACTCGTCATTCTGCAAGGATGCCGTCGAGCAAACCGTCCGAGCGTTTGGCAAGCTCGACATCCTCGTCAATAACGCTGCCTATATGCCCAAACGGGCGACGTTCGACGAGATTACCGACGACGATCTCGACAAGGTTTTCCGAACCAACGTCTATTCCTTCTTTTATATGGTCCGGGCTGCCTTGTCGCACCTCAAACCAGGCGCGGCGATCATCAACACGGGATCGGTTGCCGGCATGCAAGGTTCCAAGGGGATTCTCGACTACTCGGCCAGCAAGGCCGCCATCCACGCCTTCACCAAGGCGCTGGCTCAGATGCTCGTTGACCGGCAGATCCGTGTGAACTGCGTTGCCCCCGGTCCTGTCTGGACCCCCTTGAATGCCTCGGCTCGCGGGGCCGACGAGATGGCCGAATACGGCGGCAATGTGCCGATGGGACGCCCCGGCCAACCCGAGGAAATGGCTCCCGCCTTCGTCTACTTCGCCTCGAACCCCGATAGCAGCTACGTCACCGGCGAAGTCCTTTCGCTTTACGGTGGCGTCACTCAGGCCGGGTAATCGGCTTGCCGCTCCGGGGGTGTGCCTGCCGTCCGGCCCGGTTTGCCTTGATGGGGGGGCGGTCGGCATGCCCTGAGAATCCGTTGGTGTCGTCCTCATTTCGCCTGCCTGTTGAGGGACGACCCCATTGGCCAACCCGATCGGGGCGCGAGCCGAACACCACCGGAGCATAGGTCGAGCGGAAACGATCGAACGCTTCAAGGAGCACGTGAATCTGACCGCTCCGCAACTCGAACGGTGGCTGCACACCGACGAATCCCGGTCCTCCGGTCGCCGTCGACCTGGGGTTTCCGAATCCATCGACCACGAATCCGGCCGGAAAATCGTGATCGTGCTTCGACAAAACGCACGTGAAACCGATGAAAACGACCTCAATCACATGCGAAACGTGGTCGGTGACATCAAACGTCATCTCCGTCAACGCCCCGACGGCGACGGGACCGGGGCACGCTAGTGTCATTCGCTCATGAACTGGAGCCATGATCCGCTGAAGACGTAAATGGGCGGAAACCGCCTGTGGCGCTTGACATCGGACAGTCTCTTCCTCTAAGGTGCAGCCTCCATCGCCGCGCACAGGCCAGGCTGCGCGCCGCATGTTCATGTTCGACCCGGGCGCCCCGACCCTGTCGATCGGCCCCGCGCCCGAGGGTCTCCGCCGTCCCCGCGTGCTTGCCAGGTGGTCGCTCCCATGGACACCCCGATTCCCGTCGATCTGGGCCGGATTGCACAAGATCTGCAAATCCGGCGTCTTCAGGTCGAAAGTGTTGTTCAGTTGCTCGACGAGGGCAACACCGTCCCCTTCATCACCCGGTACCGGAAAGAAAAAACCGGGAACCTGGAGGAGACGGCCATTCGCGAGATCCAGCGTCGGGTCGCGCGACTCCGGGAACTGGCCGAACGCAAGCAGACCGTGCTGCGCTCGATCGAAGCCCAGGGGCGTCTCACGGAGGAACTGGCCGAGGCCATCAAGCGCGCCGATACGCCACAGCGCCTCGAAGACCTCTACCTGCCCTTCAAGCCCAAGAAGCGCACCAAGGCCGGCGATGCCCGCGAGAAAGGGCTCGAACCGCTGGCTCTGCGCATCTGGAACCGTGATGAAACCCTGCTCGACCTCCGCGCCGCCGCCGAGGCCTACGTCGATCCCTCCAAGGGGGTCGATTCCGTCGATCAGGTCATCGAAGGGGTCGGGCACATCCTGGCCGAGTCGATTAGTGAACTTGCCAACGTCCGCGATGCCGTCCGTCGCGTCGTCTGGCGCCTCGGCCGGGTCGTGACCCGCAAGGCCGACAATCTGCCCGAGGGGCAGGGGACGAAATACGCCGACTACTTCGAATACTCCGAGCCGGTCGGGCAGGTTCCTCCTCACCGCGTCCTGGCCATCAATCGCGGTGACAAGGAAGGCCCCTTGAAGGTCAAGATCGAGGTCCCCCGCGAGGACCTGGAACGGACCATCCGCGCCCAGCTCCCGCTCGAAGATCACCCCCAGTCCGAGGCCTTCACCAACGCTGCGATCGACGCCCTCGATCGCCTGCTCATGCCCAGCCTCGAACGGGAAGTGCGCCGCGAATTGACCGAACGGGCCGAGCAGCATGCCGTCGAGGTCTTTGCCCGCAACCTGCGCAGCCTCTTGCTCCAACCGCCCATTCCCAAGCAGACGGTCCTGGCTCTCGACCCCGGCTTCCGAACCGGATGCAAGGTCGTCGTGCTCGACCCGCTGGGCACCGTCAAGGAGCACGGGGTCATCTTCCTCATGCCCGCTCATCGTCGGGCCGAAGGCAAGCGCTACCTCAAGGATCTCGTCGCCCGCCACCAGGTCGAGGTCATCGCCATCGGCAACGGCACCGCCAGCCGAGAAACCGAGGAACTGATCGTCGAGGTGCTCGAAGAGGGAACCCGATTCCACGAGATGGCCCTGCGAGGCGAGGAATACATCCCCCCGCCGCCTGACGTCCAGGACCTTCCCCCGCTCCAGGCCCCCGAAACCTTCGGTTCGGGCCTCGTCGAGCAAGGTGCGGCGAACCCCGAAGCCACCCCCTCGGCCTCTGGCACCGATACCGAAGCCGCTCCCACTGCCGAGGCAGAGTCTTCACCGACCGCCGCTTCGGACCTGCCGGCCGAGGAGCGCCCTGCCGCGCCGATCGCCGGTGAGGTTCCCGAAAGCCCCCAGCCCACGTCCCCCGGTCCTGCTCCCGAGCTTCCGCACCCCTCGGTTTCGGAGGCTTCGTCTTCCGAGTCCGACACCACCACCTCCGCTCCGGCCGACGGTAATCCTCCGGCCCCTCTCTCCGCTGAGGCGACCCTGGCCGATGGATCGAACACGAGTGGCAACTCCGAGCCCCAGTCCGGAGACTCAACCGCCGAAGCCCTCCCCCCGATCCGTGGTGGTGCTCCGACCGACGACGAACCCCAGCCCGATGCCGTGCCTCCGGCTCAGGCCGAAGGGGACTCCCACTCCCCCGAGCATCACGCCGAACAGGCCGCCCAGGCGGTCAACGATCGCGTCCCTCCCGCAGAGGGCCCCGAAGCCTCGCAGTCCTTCTCTGGTTTCGCCGGCACCGATTCCCCGGCTGCCGGAACTGATGATTTCGCTCCTGCTTCCACCGAGGCTCAAAGCACCACTTCCTCGATCGAAGGCCAAGGCCCCAGCGATGCCGGAGCACTGACCGACGCTCCTGCCGGTGCTCCCACGGAACCCTCCGCTGAGCCTGAGACGACCGCAACTCCCGTTGCCGACACGTCACCGACCGAACCGGCACTCGATCACGTTCCCCAACCCGAGGCCGAGGTCGCCCACGCCGAACTCGGCGGCGGTGAGATCGAAGCGGCTCCGCTCCCCTCCGAAGCTCCCGATGCATCTGCGGCTCCCTCCGCCGAGGCGACCGAAGGCCAGGCCGCCGAAGGGGCCGCTGCCTCGGCCGTGGTCGATCTGACCAAGCCCCCCGTCGGCATGACCGGCAAGCCCAAGGGGCAGCAACCCTCCGGCAAGAAGCAGCGCGACCGCGACCAGCGGCCCAAGCCCAAGGGGCCGCCCCCTCCGCCGATGCCCCACCCGGCCGACCCGATCCTCGCCCGCCTCTCTTATGTCATCGTCAACGAGGCTGGTGCCAGCGTTTACTCGGCCAGCCCCGTGGGCAAGGAAGAGTTTCCGAACTACGACGCCACCACCCGAGGCACCGTCTCCATCGGCCGGCGGCTCCAGGACCCCCTGGCCGAACTGGTCAAGATCGAGCCTCAGAATATCGGCGTCGGACTCTATCAGCACGATGTGGGCACCAAGCAGCTCAAGGAATCGCTCGAATCAGTCATCGAGAGCTGCGTCAACTACGTCGGTGTCGATCTCAACTCCGCCAGCATTCCCTTGTTGCGGCACGTCTCCGGTCTGAATTCGCTGACCGCTCGCCGGCTCGTCGAATACCGGAGCCAGCACGGGCCGTTTGCTCGCCGAGATCAGATCCTGCAGGTCGAAGGGATCGGCGACGCCACCTTCACCCAGGCCGCTGGCTTCCTCAAGATTCTCGAAGGGGAACACCCGCTCGACCGTACCTGGGTCCACCCCGAAAGCTATCCGGCCGCCGAGAAACTGCTAGCCCGCCTCGGCTTCGAGCTCTCCGCCTTGCTCGACAAGGAACGGCTCGCCGCCCTCCAGGCTCAGTTGCTCGAACTGAAGGACAAGCCCGAGGAACTCGCCGCCCTCGCGCAGGAACTCGAACTCGGCGAGCCCACGCTTGTCGACATCCTTGAGGCCCTCGCCCGCCCCGGTCGCGACCCTCGTGAAGACCTGCCCAAGCCCGTCTTCAAGAAGGGCTTCCTGAAGCTCGAAGATCTCCAGCCCGGCATGGAGCTCCGCGGAACTGTCCTGAATGTCGTCGACTTCGGCGCCTTCGTGGACATCGGCCTCAAGGACTCCGGCCTCGTTCATATCAGTCAGCTTGCGAACCGCTACGTCAAGAGCCCGCACGACGTGGTGAGCGTGGGCGACGTGGTCACCGTCTGGGTGCTCAGCGTCGACCAGGACCGCAAGAAGGTCTCGCTCACAATGGTTCCTCCCGGCACCGAACGCCCGAAAGGCCGTGGCCACGGCGACGGTGCCGAGGGCGAAGGCCGCCCCCCTCGCGGTCGCGGCCGTGGTCGAGGTCCCGGACGTTCTCACGAAGGCCAGGGGGCGGCTCCCGAGGGAGCTACTCCCCCCGCCGATACCGGTGGCGAACGGCGTCCCGGCTCCGGCCGTGTTCCTGGCCCTCCCATGCGAGCCCAGCAAGGCCAGCGCGGTCGCGGTGGCCCCGGTGGTCGGGGTGGACCAGGTGGAGGTGGCGGCCGATTCGGTCGGGGCGGCTCCGGAGGCGGACGCGGTGGCCCCGGTGGCGGTCGATCCGATCAAGGAGGCCCGCCCCCCCCTCGTCCGACCACTCCTCGCAAGCCGGCTCCTCCTCCCGAGCCGCTCTCGCAGGATGCCATCAAGGGCTCCGTTCCCCTCCGCTCGTTCGGTCAGCTCGCTCAACTCTGGAAGGCCCGAGTCGAGGATGAGCCCACGGAGCAGGGGGGAGAGGCCCAGCCCAACCCCTCGTCACCGCCTCAGGGCGAGTCATCGAGCGCGTCACCCGATCAGGGGGCGCCGCCCACCCCTCCCTCGGACGCCACCGAGGACCCCAAGCCGGCCGAGTGAGTCTTGCCCCTCTCCCCGCCGAGCCCGAGCGATCGCCTTGCTCTCCCTTCACGAGATCGAGGCGATCACTCGGGCCGACCAGAGAGACAACCCTTGGCCCACCTCGCCCCGCGCCTAGAATCAATCAAAGCCATGGGCCGAATCGTCTGAAACTTCCCATCATTCGATCGGTCCCCACTCACCCGTGTCTCGCACCTTGGAGAGCGACCGGTCCCCACCATGTGGCGATTCGCCTGGAAAAACCTGCTTACCCGCCCCCTGCGGACGATCCTGGCCCTCATCGGCCTCTCGATCCCGATCGTCGGCGTACTCGGACTCTACAGCGTCTCCGGGGGCTTGAAAAATCTGGTGGATGATACCCTCAAGCAGATCCAGGGGGTCATCGTCCTACGAGAAAATGCTCCCAGTCCGGTCTTCAGCAGTCTTGAAGCGGATTATGTCGAGCGAATCGCGCAGATTCCCCATGTTCGGAGTGTTGCGCCTGAAGTCTGGGGTATCCCCCCCTCGATCGAAGGCTCAAGCCTGATTGCCAAGGCCGCCGCCAATGAACTGGTCGGCCGCCTCCGCGGCGAGTCCCGCGAGCAGCGCATGCAAGGCATGTTCGATGCGATCGTCCTTTCCGGCCAGGACATTCCCAGCCATGAAGGGCTCAACACCGCCGTGTTCGCCAAGGCCATGCTCCCTCCCGAGGAAGGAGGAGGGCGATTCCTGGAACGCCGCGACATCAACGAAAACCGCGTTGTCATCAGCCGCAAGATCGCCAAGGATCTGGCCAATCCTGATGGCACTCCCAAGCAAGTCGGTCAGACCCTGACCATCGGCTCCGGTGACGAGGCCGAGGCCTTCGAGATCATCGGGATTTACGACACCGGCTCGATGTTCCTCGACGTGGTCATCATCACCGATATCAATGTGGCCCGTCGCATCCTCAAGGAACCCGAATCCAAGATTTCCTGCATCTATGTCGAGGCCGACGACCCCCGCCGCATGGAGGAGGTTTCCGAGGCCATCGAGGCTGAGATTCCCAACATCGACGCCCGCAACATGGACGAATTCTCTGAGAATTTCACCCGCCTTCTTGGTGATCTCGACACGTTCTTGCTCATGATTGTCAGCCTGGCCTTGCTCGTGGGCGTTGTGGGCATTGTCAACACCATGCTGATGAGCACCACCGAACGCTTTGCAGAGTTCGGCGTCCTCCGCACCAACGGCTGGTCCCGTGGCGACGTCCTGCTGCTCGTCACCGCCGAAAGTGCCTATCTCGGCCTCTGGGCCGGCCTGATCGGCTGCGGCCTGACGCTGGGGCTCGTCGCCATCGGCAACCAGTTTATCGGCGGCGGCCTGCAACTGATCATCGGTCCCGGTTTGATCGCCTTCGGTCTCGCCCTCTCGGTGGTCATGGGGGTCCTCGGCGGCCTTTACCCTGCCTGGCGGGCCTCCCGGCTCGTCCCGATGGATGCCATCCGGCTGGGTGGACACTGATGACTCGGCTCCTCGGCGATTCGGCGATCCGACCACATCTCCGCCGCTCCTCGTGTGACCCGATGCGTTTCCTGTTTGGCCCCGTTGCCTCCCGCTTCATGCTCCGACCGAGGCCCCCGCGATGATCGACGTGATCGACGTCACGAAAACCTACCGCCGCGGCGATCAACGCGTGGACGCCCTGCGCGGCGTGACCTGCCACATTCCCCGAGGGTCCTGTGCCTTCATCGTCGGCCCTTCCGGATCGGGCAAAAGCACCCTGCTTTATCTGCTCGGTGCCCTGGATCGTCCTGGAAGTGGTGCTATCCAGATCGAAGGCGCTGACCTGACGGCGATGTCCGAAACCGAACTCAACCTCTACCGCCGCGACCACATCGGCTTCATCTTCCAGTCTTTCAATCTCATCAATAATCTCACGGCTCTGGAAAACGTCCTCATTCCCTTCCTCCCCCGCGGAATCACCGCCGAGCAACGATCCCGGGCCGAATCGCTTCTCGCGGATGTCGGACTTGGCGACCGGATGCACCATCGCCCCCGGCAACTCTCCGGCGGCGAGCAGCAGCGCGTGGCGATCGCCCGCGCGCTCATCAAGAATCCCGTTCTTGTCCTCGCCGACGAGCCGACCGGTGAACTCGACTCCAAGACCGGCGACGAGATCTACCGCATCCTCCGCCGCCTCCAGGCCGAACAAGACACCACGCTTGTCGTCGTCACCCACGACCGCCGCTTTATCCGCCCCGACGACATCGTTCTCGAAATCCAGGACGGACTCCTTCTCACCGACGACCAGCCCAAGGCCGACTCCCTCGCCCAGGCTCATTGAATCACGCTGCCAGCCGATCATTTTCCTGCCGGGTCGGAATGACTTGTCGCAGGTCCCTGAGCGAGCGCCGATCAGCGCGTGAGACGGCGGATCAGATGCGCGTGTTGCGGAAACTCCCGCGTCAACACCTCCCGATCAGCCAGTTCGAAATCCTCAAAGTCAAATCCCGGCGCCACGGTGCAACCGACCAGGGCGTACCCTCCCGGCTCATCCACCGAGGCCCCGAACCACGATCCCCCCGTCACCACCGCCTGCGGCTCCTGCCCGGACTCCAGGTCAAGCCCGACTCGGTGCGGCCGGTACTCCCCGTCGGGTTCGATCACATGCACGGTCAACGCTGAACCGGCATGAAAATTCCAGACCTCGTCCGATTTCATCCGATGAAGTGATGAAAAAGATTCGAAGGTGAGCAGAAAATAAATCGACGTGGATGTCGATCGCGGCCCCGCGAACCGTCCCCCGACCGCCCCGGCTTCGATCACGTCCAGAGCGCGATACGTCTCGCGGAAATATCCACCCTCGGGATGCGGTTGCAATCCCAGACGATCAATCCAGTACGCGGCATCCTTCATCAATTATGACCTTTGCGAAAAAGTGCTTGGGAATGCGTGGGCGTCAACCGTCGATCGTCACCACGACCTTCCCGAATCCCTGGTTCGACTCCAGATGTTCGGCCGCCTTCCGAATCTGATCGATTGGGAACACTGCATCCACAATTGGCCGCACCAACCCGCGATTGAGCCAGGGAACCACCCGATCGGCAAACCGCCGCGTGGCGGCGATTTTTTCCTCGATGGGGCGTGCCCGAAGCGTCGTCCCAACAATCCTCGCCCGTTTGTTGAGTAACGCCAGGAGGTCAACCTCCGCCTTCCTCCCGCCAAGCAAGCCGACCACCACCAGCCGCCCCCTTCGGGCCAGGGCATCGAGATTTTTTCCGAGATACGCAGCGCCGATATGATCAATGATCACAGGCACGCCGTTGCCTCCTGTCCGATCGCAAACCACCGTTGCGAAATCCTCGTTCGACGTGTCGATCCCCACGTCAAGCCCATACGCTTTCGCTCGCTCCAGTTTCCTCGCGGTTCGGGCTGTCCCGAACGTCTGGCAACCCATCGCATGCGCCAGTTGCACCGCGGCTGATCCCACGCCGCCCCCTACGGCATGAATCAAGACCGCTTCACCCGGGCATAATCCCGCCTGCTGATCGAGCGCATCAAACGCCGTTAGGAAGACCTCGGGCACGGCTGCGGCGCTTGGCCAGTCGAGTCCGGCTGGGATTGGCACGGCCATTCGTTCCGGAAGGCAGACGTACTCCGCAAGTCCTCCGCCTCCGACGATCCCGAACACCCGATCCCCCGGCTTCAGAGGGCCGATCGCATCCGGTCCCTTCGCCTCGACCTCTCCCGCGAACTCCAACCCCGGAATCTCCGTCGGTTCGCCCGGGGGAGGGGGGTAGAGCCCTCGGCTCTGCATCGTGTCGGCGCGGTTCAGGCCCGCGGCCCGGACACGGACCAGGACCCGGTCTCCCCGGACCTCGGGCCGGGGGACCTCCCGAACCTCTAACGCCTCGGGGCCTCCGGTCCGAGCGATGACGACGGCTCGCATGGATACCCTCAAAGTTTCAGGTAGATCTCGTTCTTTTCCAGGTGGCGCACCAGCACGTACGTGATCGCGAACGCAACGCCAAACCCCGCTGCCGCGTACCAGCCTGGCGCGTCGCGCGGCACATACGGCTTGACCGCCGCAAAGACGATTCCGTGCAGAATGTAGACCGCCAGCGCGTTGCGCCCGAACGTCCGAAACAGTGGTACGTGCATCGTCCCCAAGTCGCACAGCACCACGAAGAGCGCGAACACCGCCATCGAGAACCCGGCCGCGAAGACCAGATAACTGACGCTCCCGCTCCGCTGGCTCATTGTCCAAAGGTTCGTCTCGATCTCCGGCGGGAAGAACGGGGCCGCCGCCCAGCCGATCGCCGGCTCGCCGTCGGTCCCTTCCACGCCTCCCAGACTCGAAAGGCCATAGCCAATCGCCATCAAGAGCATCCCCCACCCGAGCATCGGCCCCAGTGCCTTTCGAGGCCCCCGAGCGGCCATCAGGTCATACGCAATCGATCCCATGATCATCGGCGCCGTCCAGCTCAGGAACCCGAGCTGTCCACCGTCGATCACCGGCCGCTCCATGGCCCACTCGAAGAAAAAGAGGTGAGACAGCCAGAGGTGCAACGCAGCCGATCCCACCGTGTACGCCAGCCGTACCCCTGTCCCAGCGGCGATGACCGGCATGATCCAGATCGAGGTGAGCGCAATATGAGTGAGCGTCTGGAACCAGCTTCGCTGGAATGCCGTGGCGAAAAACCCGGAAATTCCAAGATCCTTCAACTCCTCCCACGACTTTACGCTGCCGTCGAGTGAATAGATCAAGAAAGCAATGAGCATTAATCCCAGGCACCGCGCAAACACATGGCCATAGGCCGCCCGTTTCCCTTCACGTTGCAGCCGCTTCAATAGGGTGAGCCGATAGGCGTACCCGACCGCAAAGAAGAATTGCGGCATGATCGTGTCGGCATAGCTGCAATAGGTGTTGTGATGCTTCAACACGGGCAGGGTTTCGGCAATCCAGGCATAGCTGCCGAGAAAGTTGACCACGAGCATCCCAGCCACGGTGTACCCGCGGAACTGGTCGAGTGAAGCGATCCTCTTCGCGGGGGGAGTGGTGCCGACCTGAACCTTCGCCGTCGCCATCAGTGAATTCTCCCGCCCGGCGGAACGTCGTCATCGACACCGAGCAACACCGTCTTGCCTTCGGCGTCCGCGACGCCAAGCACCAGCACGTCGGACCGAAACCCTGCGACCCGCTTCGATCCCAGGTTGACCGCCGCGACGACGAGGCGGCCAACGAGGGTTTCCGTCCGGTATCGGGCTGTCAGCTGGGCGCTCGATGCCTTCTCACCAAGCGGCCCGAAATCAATCCAGAGACAATAGGCCGGTGTCCGAGCCTTCGGGTTCGGCTTGGCCCGAACGACCCGGCCGACGCGCAGGTCAAGCGCCCCGAAGGC
Organism: Tautonia marina; assembly: GCF_009177065.1. NCBI lineage: Bacteria > Pseudomonadati > Planctomycetota > Planctomycetia > Isosphaerales > Isosphaeraceae > Tautonia > Tautonia marina. The sequence goes on along the minus strand of NZ_WEZF01000017.1, from coordinate 94,815 downwards.
TTCCATCGGGTCGATCATCTCAGCGATCGTCTCCCGCGTCTTCGGCCGGGCGGTTCCAGTAGATGCGGACATTGTGCGTGGCCCGGCCCCCGGCGATGAGGTCTGGTCGGCCGTCGCCGTCCAGGTCGGCTGCGATCGCATCTTCCACCGCCACGCCTCCCACGTCGATCGCGTGCCGATCAAACTGGATCGGCTCCGAGCCCGGCACCGGGTCGTAGACGTACAATCCGGGGGCAGCCGGGTTGGCCGCCCCTTCCGGATTCGGGTCGCGGTGACCGATGATCAACTCCTGATCATCGTCGCCGTCCAGGTCGATGGTCCACACCGCGTGTCCCCAGGCCAGGGGTTCATCAATCACGATTCGGTGCCAGAACTCGCCGTCGCATTCGGGCTTCGTGTAAACCGCGGCCTGAAAGCCATGCCAGGGTTCGACCGTCGCGATGTAGTCTCGACCGTCGGCCAGCCTGCCGACCTTCACCTCGCTGGCCCCCTTATGCGGTGCCGATTCCTGGTTGCCGGTCCCGAGCTTTTTCGTGCTCCATTCGTCCCCTTCGCGGTCGAGTCGGAAGACCCCTTCCCATGCCGCGACCACCAGTTCGTCCCGGCCGTCCTTGTCCCAGTCGAGTCCGACAAAGCCGTGCGTCGTGTGCAACGCGTCGCTGGCCACCTCGACCGGCCAGGAGTCGTTCATCGGGTCATCGGGGATCGAATACACCAGAATGCGAACGCCATTGCCTTCTCCCCAGTTGGGGCCGGAGGTCCCTCGCCCCTGGAGCGGCAAGACGATCAGCTCGGGCATCCCTTCGCCGTCCACATTGGCCCATCGCATCCGGTGAACGGTCGGTTCCTGACCGATCGGGATGAGGGTCCAGTCCTCCAGTGAATCCTGACGCGCCCAGTAGAGCGTGCCTCCCCCTTCGGTGTCGGTCGGCCTCCAGTCGGCCCCGAGAGCAAAGTCGAGGTCGCCGTCGCCGTCGATGTCGAGCGGGGCGAAGCAGACGTTGTCCCGCCTCGTCTCGGCCGCGGTCTGGGTGGCCCCTTTCAAAATGTCGTGCCGCTCCCACGTCGGGTTCTCGTACCAGACGATCGCGTCTTCGGTCAGGGCGCAAACGTCCCCCTTGCCGTCGCCGTTCACATCGGCCACCGTGAGCGAATAAACAACATTGCCGGCGTGCGGATCAATCTCCTGCATGTCGAACCGGGGGAACGGCTCATCGGCCGAGCCGGTCGCGGAGATCATCAGCAGGAAGACCAGGGCAGAACAGGGGAGCATTTGTCGCATGAGAAACTCTCGATCAATCGCGGGTCGTCCGATCCGGGGAGGCGGCTCGATCGTCCGTCACCGACCCCGGGCCTTGGCCACGGCTTCGCGGACACCGTCCATCACGCGATGCTCGACATCCTCGGCAAAGGGGGTCGGGAACGTCGAATAGTAGAACGCATCCCCCCCTTCGTAGCCACCCTCTCGCAGCACTCGAAGCGAGGGAACGTAACCAAACACATCATCCGCGTACCCGACGACCCAGAGCGGCCGATCCGCCTCGGCCAGTTCCTCCTGCATGCGGATCGCGTAGTCCACCACGACCTCACCGCCGAGCGTCACCATCGTTAGGTCGCCCAGGGCGAAGGCGTGGATCGGGTAGGGGTGCTCGGACACGATCGGTTTGCCGGCGTCGAGGTCCTCAATCATCCGCTTCGCATGGGCGGCTCGAGGGCCGCCGTCGTCGAGGCGCGCTTCGTACGATTCACGATCGGTCGGCCCGGCAAACTGGAGCTTCGGCTCGACCAGTGCCGTCCCGATCGAACCGGAAAGGGGCCGCAACTCGGAATCAAGCACCGCTCCGACCGCGTCTGCCAGGCTCCTCCCGTGCTGACGGGCCAGTTCAACGGTCCCTCGGGGGGCCGGATTGGAGTCGGCCCCGCAGCCGGTCAGGAACAGAGAGACCGCGCCAGGCCGATCGGCCTCGATTCCTTCCTGGGCGAACCCGGCGTAATCGCCGCAAACCTGGAGCATGTCGCCGCCGAGGGTCGTGCAGTGGCAGGCGTACCCGAAAACGACGGCAATCGGCTCGCCGTCCTCTCCGGTCACATCAAGGACCGGCACCGAATGATCGACCGGGCCGTCGGGGTTGTAGCCGATCTTGAAGCCGGTGGCCGTCGGTTCGCGACGGTTCATGGCAAACTCACATGATCCCACGCAAAAACCTGCCGAGGCTGGTCGCAACGATTCCAGGGCCTTGCCGACGATCTCCACGATCGACCCCTCCAGCCGCTTCGTCCACTCGCGGTTCGGCTCCATCGCCTCGTCATCAATGCCATAGGCTCGGGCTCGGCCGTCCGTATCGCTCGGCAACGGGGCGCAGTGCGTGTGAGACGAGACAAGGGTCAACGCCTCCTTGGGCAGGCCGTACGCTTCGGAAACCAGGCTGGCCACGCGATTGAACAGGGGACGCTTCACGCCCACGAGGTCGAGCGCAACGAGCACCACCGTTTCCCCCTCGGCATCTCGCAAGGCCAATGCCTTGGCGAAGATCGGGGCGAGGACCCCGTTCGACGGCTCCTTCCTCGCCGCGTAACCTGCGAGCCAGACGGGACCATCGGGGGTGATCTCCGCCGTCGCCACGCCGGCCGACCAGCCCGAGCGGACCTCTACCGCTCGGGTGTCGGAGGCTGCAAGCATCAGCCCGATGAGGCTCATGAAACCGATGGCCGTCGCTGACCGAATCTGCATTCGCATCGTGGCTGAATCCTCGGGTCGTCTTGAGCTGCGCTGATTCCACCAGGTGGTTGCCCAGCATGATCGATTCGAGGTCCTCATGCCACGAAAAAATCGGCCGGCGATCGCTCCTTCGATCGAGGGCGATCACCGGCCGGTCCCGCCGTTTCGAGATGAGGCAACGGACCCCGAATCATTCGTGAGCGAGAGGGAGCCGTCCCTCGTCTCCGATCATCCTCGGCCCAGCAGTTGAGCCCAGTGGACCACGCCGAAATCCGATTTCAACTCAGCGATCGAGGCGGTTCTCCCCAGGTCCGAGCGATACCAGGCAGCCACCTTCGTCAGGGCCGCTTCCTCGATCGATTGGACCGACTGCACGAAGGTTCGTACGTCCCAGAACCCAGATTGCATCTCCAGGGCCGCTTCCTGGCGGGTTGCCGTGTTGGGATCGCGGCCGAGCAGGGCCCGATAGACCGCCGTGATCACGGCCTCGGTCGATCCGCCGTATCGATGCACGAACTCCGGTGCGCTCAAGATGGTCGCGCGGACCACGTCGGGACGGGTTCCCCCGCTGAGCATTTTCGCCCAGCTCACCACGCCAGGATCAGCCATCAGGGCCGGGATCGACGCCGACCTCCCCAGATCCGATTGATACCAGCCAGCCACCAGGCGGAGATTTGCCTCGTACGACGACGTGATTCCCAGCGCCACGTCGATCCGCGAAACCCCCGATCGAAGCTTCGAGGCCCAGTGTTCCAGCCCGCTCGGTTCCGGCTGACGTCCGAGCACGAGTTGATAGAGCCTCGTCAGATACGATTCCGGCGTGGCTCCGGCATTGAGGTAAAATTCCTCCGACGAAATCAAGGTCGCCCGCAGCAACGCATCCGTCGCCGGCCCCGCCACCGGCACCGGATAGAGCGGCAGCGGATCAATTAGCGTTGATTCAGGAGGTGCCGGCGTGGGTGTTGGTGTTGGGGTTGGTGTTGGGGTTGGTGTTGGGGTTGGGGTTGGTGTTGGGGTTGGGGTTGGCGTTGGTGTCGGAGTCGGAGTCGGGGTGGGCCTTGGAGCCGGTGTCGGAGGTAATGACGTTACGGCGGCGTACGCATCCACCAGACCTCCCGAGGCGACCTTGCCTGCCAGGCTCGGTAAGGGGCGAGCCGAGGCGATGACTTGCTGGGCGAGCTGGGCCGCAGTCAGATGAGGGAACATCGAGGCCACCAGCGCCACCGTTCCGCTCACGTGCGGAGCTGCCATCGAGGTCCCGGAATACAACGCATAACCGTCTGGTACGGTGCTGTAGATTCGATCGCCGGGGGCCGCGACATCCACGGTCTGGCTCCCGAAATTCGAGAAGGACGCCAGTTGCCCCGACTGGTCAATCGCCGCCACGGTGATCGTGTGCTCATCACGAAGATTCGCCGGGTAGCTCGGGCGGACGTCGTTGTTCACGCTTTCGTTGCCTGCGGCCGTAACGAAGACCGTCCCGAGCCGTCCCGTTGCCGGATCAGCCTGGCCGACGCTCCGGATCGCGTCGTTCAGGGCCTGTGAGTAGCTGGGGCCTCCCCAACTTGCGTTGATCACCCGAGCGCCCTGCGCTGCGGCATAGAAGATCGCCGAAACGGCGTTCGAGGTCCTCCCACTCCCATTCGCATCGAGGACCTTCAACGGCATGATCTTCGTGTCCCAGGCCACCCCGGTCACGCCGATCCCGTTGTTGAAGTCCGCGGCAATCGTCCCCGAGACGTGCGTCCCGTGTCCGTTGTCGTCCATCACGTTCGACGTGTTGCTCACAAAGTTCCAGCCGTTGACGTCATCGACGAGGCCGTTGCCATCGTTATCGACCCCGTCGGGGCGCTCGCCGGGGTTCACCCACAACCGCCCGGCGAGATCCGGATGATTCAGGTCGATGCCGGAATCGAGCACCGCCACCACCACCGAATTTCCCCCACCCGCCACCGCCCATGCTTCCGGCGCATTGATTCCCGACCCCGAACCATTGTCGAGGCCCCAGAGCGCGCCGAACGATGGGTCATTCGGAATCATCTCGACCGCCGCCGGACGGTCGAACACCTCATCAGGCTCGGCATAAACGACCCAGGGCCGGCCATTCAGCCGACCAATCGCGGCATCGCGCGCCACCTCGGTCGGCAATTGCACCAGCGAGGGACCATTCGGGAACGTTTGCACGACCCGTGCTCCCAAGGACCGGTACACCCGCTGAACCGCTGCCGGATTCACGCCATCGGCGATCCGGACCAGCATCGACCGAGACGCCTCCACCGACGCGGCCACCACCGGAGGATCAACCAGGGCGGTGGACCAGTTCTGGGTGCTGAGGAGTGCTCGAACTTCCAGCGCCTCAACCCTCGGCGCGCATCGCGAGCGAGAAGCCGTTCGTGGCATGACTGTTCAATCCCAGGTGTGCAATCAATGGTGCTGTCGCGTTGGAATCGCGGCGTCCTTGACGCGTCCCAGGGCACTTGGTTCCGAGAGAGCGGATCGCGAGGGAGCGAATCCGTCAGTCCCGAGTCGATTCACGAACTCCTGAAGCGGAAACGACCACGCAGAACGGGCTGGTCTCAGTGATCCCCACCCGGGCGATTCAGAAATCTCCAGGCTCGTTCACTGGTCCAACCAACCATAGGTTCCACTTGCGGTCGGTGCAATCGAACCATCCGCGAGTTTCCCAATTTCCTGCTCCGACGATCGGATTTCAGGAATCACTTGGTTTGGGTAGAATGCTTAATATCCGCAAAGTGGGAAGAATAGCAACCCCTCTCCATTGAAATCCTCCATTTTTACTAGACTTCCCAAAATCTCATTGGTTCTCAGTTGCCCGATTTTCCCGTACGGTCGATCGTCCGAGGGGACGAAACGAATCGAGCGCGTCCGAGATCCGTCGAGCGGAGGGCTTAAGGGTTCGTCCCTCGCACTCACACTCCCTGAACACACGAAGGACAGGCCCCTAAAGCGGTAGGAGCCTGTCCTTCGTGTGCAAGACACCAGAACGATTCGGCGATCGCGGACGATCTCCGGGACCTACGATCAGCCAGGGACCAACGCCGGCTCAGTCGCTCACCGCCTCCCAGCTTCCGGCCTTGGCGCTTCGGGCGATTGCCTCGCAGAGCTGCACTTCGTAATGGCCGTCGGCGAACGTTGGGAACGGAGCCGGCCCGGCCGAGCCGCCGGCGATCCACCCGTAGAATGAGAGCGCGAGCTGCTTGAAGGCGTCCGGGAAGCCTTCCGCATGGCCGCCGGGGTAATGCGAGATTGCCTCGGCCGACGGGTCCATGATCGACGGATCGCGCTCGAACAGCTCGCTCGATCGACCTCGACGGCCGATCCACATGCGGTTCGGCGTCTCACTATCCCAGACGATTGACCCCTCGGTCCCCGAGATCTCCAGCGACAGGCGGTTCTTCCGACCGGCCTGGCACTGGGTGACGTGATAGACCCCGCGGACTCCTCCCGTCCAGTGCATCACGACCGCGCCATAGTCTTCGGTCAGAATCTTGACGGGCTCGGTCGCGCGTTCGGCTGCGGCCGATCCGGTGAACGTCTCCGATCCGCCAACCGGCTTGCGGCGTTCGGGGTGGAAGATGGCCAGGTCGGCCATGACCCGCTCGATCTTCAGGCCGCTGACGAACTGGGCCAGGTCCATCCAGTGCGTGCCGATGTCCGACACCGCCCGCAGGTTGGTCGCCCCGTCGGGCTCGACCCGCCAGTTGTAGTCGGTCGGCTGCAAGAGCCAATCCTGTGTGTACGAACCGGTGATCGAGAGAATCTGCCCCAGATCTCCCCGAGCAATCCGCGCCTTGATCTCGTGGCAAAGTGGATAAAACCGCACGTTGTAGTTCACACCGGCGGCCTGCCTCGGCCGATCGGCGGCGGCCTTCGCCAGCTCTCCCGTCTCGGCCGAGGTGAGCGCCAGCGGCTTTTCGCAAAGCACGTGCTTGCCCGCCTGAAGGGCCGCCATTGCCTGCTCGTAATGCACAAAGTTCGGCGACGCAATATGCACCGAGCCGATCTCCGGATCAGCCATCAGCTCATCCAGATCGGTGAAGACCTTCGGGATGCCCAGCCGATCGGCCGTCCGCTTCCCCAGCTCAGGGTTGATCTCCAGCACTCCGGCAACCGGGACGCCAATCCGACGGAGCGTCTCGCAGTGAACCGGCCCGATGAACCCACCGCCGATCAAGGCGACTTTTGGCGCATCTTTCAGATAAATTGGGGCACCCATGACCACTTGCTCCAGAAACCTCGGACCCCGAACGCGGCTCGCTGGCCCCCGGCCCGATTCGATCAACACATCTGCCCACGGCTCGCACGGGGCCTTGGGCCGCCGCCGCGGGAGGTTTTTTCGTGCGGCATCGCGCCGCCCGTCCCATTCTCGACACCTTAGCCGACCGCTCGCCCACCGCCTAGGCCCCGCCACTCCTTCACCGCTCGATTGAATGGATGTTTCACAATCACTGAATACCACACGGCCATGCGCCTTTTCGCTCCCCGACGATCCACCGTCCGGAGCGCATCAATCCCAGGCCCCTTTGCTCATTCGACCGGCGGCGCATCCTCTCCATGCCCATGCCCATGCCCATGCCCATGCCCATGCCCATGCCCTTGCCCTTGTTCCGAATCGACGATCGCCGCGGCCGGTGCCAGCACCAGGCGTCCCGTCTCGACCCCCTTGGTCCCGATCAGGGCGTCGGCCATCTCGCGGACCAGGCGAACCGACCCTCGCAGCAAGATCACTTCCAGGCATCGGTGATGGTCAAGATGCACATGAGTCGTTGTCACGACATGATCGAAATGCTGATGCTGGAGCTCGTTCAGGCGATCGGCAATGCCGCTCTTGTGGTGGTCGTAAACGAGCGTCAAGACCCCCATTGTCTCGGCGTCGTCCTGTGCCACCACGTCCTGAATCAAGGCCGCGCGCATCAGGCCGCGCACCGCTTCCGATCGGTTCGGATAGCGGTGCTCTTCTCGGTAGCGATCGAACTTCTCCAGCAGGTCGCCACCAATGGCGACACTGAAGCGCACGAGCGGTTCTTTCATTCAATCACCTGTGCCCGCGTCGAACAGAGGGCTCGGGGAATCATTCCACCGGCTCAACGTCGACCCACGCCCCATCTTGCTGCCCGCTCTTGACGGCCGCCTCGATGAAGGCCATGCCCGCGACACCGTCGGCAATGCCCGGCAGGTGCATGTGCTCAGGCGCATCCTCACCCAGCTTCGCCCGAATCTGCCATTCAAGGCAGCGGTGCAGGTTGGCCAGCGCCTCGTGGAAGCCTTCGGGGTGTCCTTCGGGAACCCGGATGAAGGGGGTGATCGTCGAGGGGAAATACGTGTACATGCCGCCGAGCCGATAAATCTGCACCGGCTCGCCGCCGCGGTAATACTTCAGGTTATTGTGGTCGGTGATCGACCATTCCAGCGTCCCCTGGGTACCGACGATCCGAAAGCCGTTATCGTTCTGGGCGCCGATCGTCACCTGGCTGGCGGTAATGGTGGCGATTCCGCCATTGTTCAACTCGGCCAGCACGGTGAAGTCGTCGTCGAGCGCGCGGCCGGGCACGAACGTCTTGAGCCTTGCCTGCACCTTCGTGGCGGTCAGACCGGCGACGAAACGGACGAATTCATACGCATGCGTGCCGATATCGCCGCCGCAGCCCGAGGCCCCCGACTTCGTCGGATCGACCCGCCACGACGCCTGCTTCTGCCCGGCCGCATCGGCCGTACCCTCACGATTGATCGCCAGCCACCCCTGGGGATACCAGGCTTCGACTTTCCGCACCTCGCCCACCTTGCCGTCGGCCACCATCGCCCGGGCCATCATCACCATCGGGAAGGCCGTGTACGTGTAGGCCACGACGAACGGCACACCGCTCGCCTTGACCGCCTGATGCAATCGCCTCGCCTCGTCGAGGTTCATCACCAGGGGCTTTTCGCAAAGCACCCCCATTCCGGCCTTCGCCGCCGCCTCGGCCGGGCCGAAGTGCGCGTCGTTCGGCGTAACGATCGTCACGTAATCGATGCCGTCGTCTCGCTTCGATTCCTCGGCGATCATCGTCTGCCAGTCGCCGTAGCCTCGGGTGAAGTGCAGCTCCTTGGCCGAGGCAATCGCCTCCTCCGGGTTCGACCGCAGAGCGCCGGCCGTCAGCTCGGCCGAGTTGTCGATCAGGATCCCCCGGCGGTGCGGTCCTCCGAAGAAGTTCGCCGGGCCACCGCCCCCCACCATCCCCACGCGCAGCTTGCGACCCATGTTCGGCACCCTTTCGTCGGTCGATCGGTCGGTCGATCGTCGGATCGAATCGAATTGGTTCGGAGCAACGGAGCGTTGTAGAGGATGGCAGCCCCGGGACCTCTCGAGGCCCAATCACCGGTCGGTCCCGCTCGCTCGCGCCGCAACACGAGGCTCGACCGGCACGGGTCGGACGCGACGAGGCCCAATGCCTCTGCCGATGATGGCGCTAGGACCACCCACCGGCGTTGTCGGGGCGACCTCAGGACCGGCCTCTTGGTTTTCCCCAAGATCCGCCTGACCTCCGGAACGCTCTGGAAGTTCGAGAGTGACCTTCCCCACCGGCGAAGGCCCGGCAATTGGCCCCCGCGAACAGGCCAATCTAGGGCCGCTTCGAGCCGATCGCAAGGCCCCGCCGCGCCGGCAATGGCTGGCCTTGGGCAATTCCATCGTGACCTTCCCGACCTGTCGTCTACGACCGAGGCAAAACCCCGCCGCGTGCTGCCCATCGATTCCCAGGAGGCTGTCCTCCGGGGCTTTCCGCATCTCCCGGCGGCCTTGGTTGACCTCCTTGGTCCCCGAGCCGACACTCCTCGGCCGCCCCGTAACGTCGTTGCCCCGAGCCGTTATCCCCGATGCCAATCACGGGGTCGTGCGATCTTCGGTGGTGTCGGACTGAACCAGCACCTCGAAGACCTGTCCCCGACGAATCCGACGGACAGCGAAGTGCAAGCCCCCTTCGCGGTACGTCTCGCCGGGCCGGGGCGGATGACTGAGCCGTTGCGCCAGCCAGTTCGAGACCGTGACCTCGGAGTCCGAGAGCGTCTTGCCCAGACGATCCCCCAATTCTCCCACGGTCACACCGCCGCCGACGACCCATGCCCCGTCCCCCCGAGCCTGGATCATCCGGGGCATGCTGACCACCGGATACTCGTCCTCCAACTCGCCAACGAGTTCCTCGATGATGTCCTCCAGCGTAATGAGGCCCAGCGTCTTGCCGCCGTCGTCTCGGACAATGGCGATATGGACATGCTGCTCCACATACACCTTCAGCAGATCCGAGGCCTGTTCCTCCGGGCTGGTGACGTGCATCGGCCGGATAATCTCGCGCAGGCTTCCGACTTCGTACCCGCTCCGGGAATGCGTGATGAGATCCTTGAAGTTGACGTAGCCGATCACACGATCGACGTCGCTTTCCTCGCAGACGGGAAACCGGGTATGCGGGGTCGCCTGGGCCACCCCGATCGCCTCGTCGACCGTTTGTTCGGTCGACAGGAAGGCGACATCCTCGACCGGAATCATCAGATGTTCCACGCGCTTCGTCGTCAGCCGGGTGGTTTCCTTGATGATCCGTTCCTGGTGCGAGCCGATCAGATTCGACAGCCTGGCCAGCCCCGCCAGTGCCGCGATTTCCTCGATCGTGGCGTCGGGCTTCCCCTTCTCGCGTCGGGGCTGGAAGGGTCGATTGATGAAGTGGATCAGCCAGAGGATCGGCGAGAGTACCTTGATCAGGATCGCAAGCGGTTGGGCGATCCAGGGAGCGAGCTGCCGGTTATAACGCACTCCCATGGTCTTGGGCAGGATCTCGGTGAACTGTAGCATCAAGAAGGTGAACAGGATGGAGAAGTAGATGATGCCTCCCTCACCGAACTGTTCTTCGAATTCGGCTCCGGCGATTGTCGCTCCGATGGTGTGGGCCGCAGTGTTCAGGATCAGAATGACGGCGATGGGTCGTTGCACATCGGCCTTGAAGCGCCGCCACAGCTCACCCGAGGCCGGATGACGCTGCGCGACCTCGCCGACCTGGCTGGGTGTCAGGCTCAGCAGCGAAGCCTCCAGCAGCGAGCAGAGTGCAGAAATCGAGAGGGCCGCGACCACGCTCACAATCAAGACGATCATCCGAGAATTCCCCAACCCGGCGCCGTCTGGAGTCGCCGAGGCTCGTGGTGTCGAGAGCTTGTCCCCAGGTGCCCCAGGGCGATGTGAAAGAAACGCCAGTTTCGAGTCTGTTCTGGCACAACGCAAGCCGAGCCCTTTTTGGACCTTTCCAGGAGGGGTGGCTGGTAGAACTCGTTGGTTCGCAATGGATTCCGGGCCGACAATTGGCGGTGTCTGCCAAAGGATCATCTCGTCGCGCGCCGTCAGCCCCTTGGCGTCTTTCCAGAAACGCCCCCAACTCAAACCAGGGAAGTCTCTATAAAGTCGTGCCCCGGCGACCGCTGGCGTTGGTCCATTCCATCGGTAAGATCAAAGGGTGCCGTCTGAGGCCGAGGTGATGGTGCCTCAACTCACTCGTCTGACTGCCCGACCTGGGAGGAATCTGCGCATGTCTGGGGCATCGAGCGATGATCGTCCACAACTCTCGGGCATGAAGTATCTTGTCGAGTCGATCGTCAATACCGATGACACCGGCACCGTCATGCTGATCGCCGACCAGGGTCAACTCGGGCGACGCTACGCGTTGAAGGTTATCAAGCGCGAAGATGAGTCGTCCGACGTCCACCTTGCCCTGGCCAAAGCGGCCTGCGAGGCATCGGCCAAGCTCGGCCACCCGGTCCCGATGAAATACCACGACTTCCAGACCCGGAAGAAGTGGTTCCGCACCGATCGCGGCGAGCTGCTCATGGAGTACGTTCCCGGCAAGTCGCTCGATCAGCTCGAAGACCTCTCCCTCGATCAACTTGTTCTCATCTTCCAGAAGGTTGCCGCCGGTCTGGCCCACATGCACCGGCGAGGGGTTCGCCACGGCGACCTCTCCCCGAAACACGTCATGCTCACCAAGGCCGGCGAGGTCAAGATTCTCGGCTACGGTCTGACCCTCGTTCCCGGCCCGCTCCGAGAGCAGTACAAGGGAACCCGTCTCTATCAGGCTCCCGAGCAAATCCGCGGCAAGATCCTCGGCGATCGCTCCGACATCTACGCCCTCGGTGCCCTGATGTACCACCTCATGACCGGCCAGCCTGCCAACATCGGCGGTCGAGCCAAGGGAGACGTGGAGAAGATCACCCTGCCGACCCGCCTGAACCCGGCCATCTCCGCCTCGCTCAATAGCCTGCTCGTCGCCTGTCTCCAGAGCGACCCCCCCAAACGTCCCGAGACCATGTACGAGGTCAGCCAGCGTCTCGATGCCGTCGTTCAAGAAATGAACCTCGATAGTTCCCTGCTCAAGAACGGCGGTCTCTCGACCTTCGAAGCCTGAGCCCGCGCTCAATCGTCCTGGAAGGATCACCGCTTCCAATCCAACCGATTCGCCGGTCCGCGCTCGTATCGTCAGGTCCGCCGGGTCGCATGCCGCCAGGCGACCCTGACGCTTTGGATCACGTCCCGAACGCCGTACCACGCGGCGTTCTTCCTCCGTCCCCATTTCCTGTGAGTGTCCCTGCCTCAAATCTCGATGATAAGGGAGACGCGATTTCCCTCGCCGACCGGAAAACCTTCTTCCGGCCTTCGCTCTTTGAAATTCCGGCCTTGCTCCTCGATCCTGCCCTGCTCAGACGTTCCCAAACCGCATCCCCCGATTGTTCCCGGTGTGAGACACCCGTTTTCCCGAAACGAACTTCCGCCTCGATCAGAAAACCCTTTCCCTTCAAGTGGTTCCGTCACGGTTTGTCAGCGCACCGAAGCGCACCGCTGGGAATCTCCGAGCGCACCTCACCGCGCACCGAACCACCTCGACGGGACCAAGCTCGGATCGGTCACCACGCCTCGACCTGCGAGCGCCCGTTGGGCGGAACCCTCCGTGGATTCCTGTGCCGCACTCGGATTCCTTCCCCCAACCAGATCAGGCCGTTTTCCCGAAACGAACGGTCGGCCATTGTCATAACCTGTTGATGATCAAGGGATAACCTGCTCTGGTCCGGAGCGCACCGAAGCGCACCAGGCCGTGCAATCGAGCCCCTCGGTGCGCCCCCGGTGACCGGTGCAATCGGATCGGATATGGTGGGCACCCGAACCGATCGACCTCCCGACGCCAGGAGTTTCTCTCGATGATCGCACCTCTGCTGCTTTCCCTCCTGCCGATGCTGGCGACGGCCCCCACCATTGAGAAGGACAACGACGCTCCCCGGCCGAACCTCGTGGTGATCTTCACCGACGACCTCGGTTACGGCGATCTCTCCTGCTACGGGCACCCGACGATTGCCACTCCCAACCTCGACCGGATGGCCGCCGAAGGCCAGCGCTGGACGCAGTTCTACGTGGGGGCGAGCGTCTGTACCCCCAGCCGGGCCGCCCTGATGACCGGCCGTCTGCCCATCCGATCGGGGATGTGCAACACGCGTCGACGGGTCCTGTTCCCCGACTCCGCCGGCGGGCTCCCCGCCAGTGAGATCACCCTAGCTGAGGCCCTCAAGGACCTCGGCTACGCCACTGCGATGGTCGGGAAATGGCACCTTGGTCACCTGGCCGAGTTCCTCCCCACGAACCACGGCTTCGACTCGTACTACGGCATCCCCTACAGCAACGACATGGACCGCGTCGCATCGGCCCCCGAGGGCCGCGTGGCGATCACCGAGCCGGAGATCGAGTACTTCAACGTCCCCCTGCTTCAAGACACCCGGATCATTGAACGCCCCACCGATCAACGAACACTCACCCGACGCTACACCGAGCAATCCCTCCGCTTCATCCGCGACCATGCCCAGGGGGATCAACCGTTCTTTCTTTACCTCGCCCACTCGATGCCCCATGTGCCGCTCTTTCGATCCGAGGCGTTCGTCGATGCCAGCCGCCGGGGCCTGTACGGCGACGTGATCGAGGAAATTGATTGGTCGGTCGGCCAGATCCTCGACACGATCCGGGAGCTGGGCATCGCCGAGGAAACCCTTGTCGTTTTTACCAGCGACAATGGCCCCTGGCTGACCTACGACCAGCAAGGGGGATCGGCCGGCCTGCTTCGCAACGGCAAGGGAAGCACCTGGGAAGGGGGGATGCGCGAGCCCTTCCTCGCCTGGTGGCCCGGCACGATCCCCACCGGTCAGGTCGTCCCGGACCTTGGCTCGACGATGGACCTCCTTCCGACCGCCGTCCGGCTGGCCGGGGGCGAGCCACCGAGCGACCGAGTGCTCGACGGGGTTGACCTCCGTCCGGCTCTGTTCGGCGCCGGACCCAGCCCCCGAGACTCAATGTTCTACTACCGGGGGACCGAGCTTTACGCCGTCCGGCTCGGCCCCTACAAGGCCCACTTCATCACCCAGGAGCCCTACGGCCGGGACACCAACCGGATCGAGCACGACCCACCCTTGCTCTTCCACCTGGAGCATGACCCCTCCGAGCGGTTTGACGTCTCCGCCGACCACCCCGAAGTCCTTGCCACCATCCAGGCCCTGGCCGACGCGCACCGGGCCTCCGTCGAGCCAGTGCCGAACCAGCTTGAAGCCCGGATTACCGCCGACTGATCCAATCCTCGCCTCGATCGAAACCCGACCGACTCGACCGGGGTAGCCCGATCGACCGAGGCTTCCGGCTGATCAGACTGCCCCTCGCCTTCGGTCGTGGCGTTCCCTTCACCGAGGACCCCCGATGCAATCCGTTGCCTGCCTCCTGATGACTGCTTTGCTCGGCTCGACCCCGGTTCAGTCCGATGACCTGGCTTCACTTCAAGGAACCTGGCGTGCCGAGGCCGGGCCGACCGGCGAGGTGATCATTACCCTCACCATTGATGGCGACCGCTTCGTGCGGGTTGTCGAGACCAGCCCCCGCACCTCGTTTACGTTCCGGGGTCTACTCCGATTGGACGAGTCAGCCGAACCGGGAACCCTCGACTGGGTCGAGATTGTCGGACCCGGCGACAAGCCCCGGGCAGATATGTTGGGCCTCTACCGGCTCGACGGTGACGAGTTGACCATCTGCTCGGCCGCCCCCGGGGCCACCCGGCCCGATGCCCTCGCCGCCGGCCGAGGACTCTACCCGAGCCTCCAAACCTACTCCCGTGTGGTCGTCTCCGCCGACGAGGAACCCCTGACCGGCGACCTGATCGCCCTCCAAGGGAACTGGTCCGGCAACCTCGGCCCCAACGGTTCGCTTCAGGCGTCGCTGTCAATCCAGGGCCGTGTGACCAAGTTTGTCATCGTCGGACCCGATGGCCAGGAGGTGCTCGCCTCGACCGGCCGCGTTCAGCTCGACGAGTTGGCCACGCCGAAAGCGATGGACTGGATCCCCGACCGCGAGG
Source organism: Tautonia marina (assembly GCF_009177065.1). Taxonomy (NCBI): domain Bacteria; kingdom Pseudomonadati; phylum Planctomycetota; class Planctomycetia; order Isosphaerales; family Isosphaeraceae; genus Tautonia; species Tautonia marina. The sequence goes on along the minus strand of NZ_WEZF01000017.1, from coordinate 79,689 downwards.
ATGCGCAGCCCTTGAAGTCCATTTACGAGCTGAACGGTTCGTCACTCCGCGTCAGTCTCGGCCTCGGCCGTGGATCCTCCACCCGGCCCGAGACCTTCTCGGACGACTTCCGGACCTTTACCCTGACGAAGGTGAACGAGGACGAAGAACTCGACCAGATCCCCGACTAAACCGAGCAATGCGAGAGGAGGGAGTCGAACCCTCACGCCTTTCGGCACAGGAACCTAAATCCTGCGTGTCTGCCAGTTCCACCACTCTCGCAAGGAGTTCCGTCAAATTCGGCCATGAGCTATCAGAACTGAACTGAGCCCTGAGTATACCCGCCTAACCCCGATCGGTCCATCGCTGATGAACGAGAGTTATTCGCGTCCCAACCGTCGCCGCTTTCTGATCGGCAGCTCCTCCGGCCTGGCCGCTCTGATGGCGGCGCAGCGAGGGCATGTCCTCGCTTCAGGCCCAAGCATCCAGAGGCAAACCATCGAGGCCGACCTCGTTATCGTCGGTGGTAGCCTCGGCGGCTGCGCGGCGGCGTTGGCGGCCCTGAGGGCGGGCAAGACGGTCGTGATGACCGAGGAAACCGACTGGATCGGCGGGCAGCTCACCAGTCAGGCCGTTCCGCCGGATGAACATCCGTGGATCGAACAATTCGGCCGGAACGCATCGTATGCCGACCTCCGCAAACGGACCCGCGCGTACGTTCAGCGCAACTACCCCCTGACCGCCGAGGCCCGAGACGCTCGATACCTCAACCCCGGCAACGGCCGCGTCTCGGCCCTGTGCGCTGAGCCCCGGGCGTATCTCGCGGCTTTGACCGAGATGCTCGCCCCGTTTGCCTCCGCCGGGACACTCTCAGTCCTGCTGAAACACGTGCCGATTGCCGCGGAAACCGAAGGGGACCGGGTTCGATCCGTCACCGTCCGCGATGCGACGACCGGCGACGACCGTACCCTGGTCGCCCCGTACATCCTCGATGCAACAGAACTCGGCGATCTGCTCGAACTGGCCAATGTCGAGCATATCGTCGGCTTCGAGGCCGCCTCGCAGACCGGCGACCGCTCCGCCCCGGAGCAGCCCGATCCGATGAATCAGCAAGCCTTCACGGTTTGCTTTCTCATGGAATACCGTCCCGAGGAAGACCACACGATCGACGAACCGGACGATTACCGGTTCTGGCGCGACTTCGTCCCCGACCTGACTCCCCCCTGGTCAGGCCCGTTGCTGAGCCTCTCGTATAGCAGTCCTCAAACGCTTGAACCTCGATCGGTTCCGTTCGACCCCACCAGCAACGCCTTCGGCTGGTGGACCTACCGCCGCGTGATCGACCCGAGCAACTTCCGCCCCGGTCCGTTCGACGGCTCGACCGGCGTGACCTGCGTCAACTGGCCGCAAAACGACTACCTGCTCGGGCCGCTTGTCGGCGTCTCGGCCGACGAGGCTCGGCAGCACATTGAGCGAGCGAAGGGGTTGAACCGCGCGTTGCTCTACTGGCTCCAGACCGAATGCCCCCGGCCCGACGGCGGCACCGGCTGGCCGGGGCTCCGGCTCCGTCCCGACCTGATGGGCACGTCTGACGGCATGGCCAAGGCCCCTTATATTCGAGAATCTCGAAGAATCGCTGCCGAGTTCACCATCCTTGAGCGTCACGTCGGCACCGAGGCCCGACGCGAGGCCGAGGGAACCGACGTGGCCGAGGCGACCTTCCCCGACAGCGTCGGCGTCGGGAGCTACCGAATCGACCTCCATCCGAGCACGGGAGGTGATAATTATATTGATGTCAGTTCCCTCCCCTTTGAGATTCCGCTCGGTGCCTTGATTCCCGTTCGGGTCGAGAACCTGCTTCCCGCCTGCAAAAACCTCGGCACGACTCACGTGACCAACGGTTGCTATCGGCTCCATCCGGTCGAGTGGGCCATCGGCGAAGCGGCCGGCGCCCTGGCCACCTTCTGCCTCGATCGGGGCCTGTCTCCCCGAGCCGTGCGCAATACCCCGGCGCGGCTCCGGGAATTCCAGTCGTTCCTGACCTCTCAGGGAGTCGAGATCCACTGGCCCAGGGCTCGGCCTCGCTGAGCATCAATTCTCGATAAGCTTCACCCTGACTGATGATGATGACACCATGACCACAATGCTCCTCTCCCTGCTGCTCATGACCGCAACCCCGGCACCACCGGCCGACGAGCCGGTTCGCCTGATCTTCGACACCGACCTCGGCAACGACGTTGACGACGCGATGGCGATGGGCTTGATCCATGCCTTGCAGTCGCGTGGCAAGTGCGAGTTGCTGGCCGTTACCCTGACGAAGGATCACGAATTGGCCGGTCCACTTGCCGATGCGATCAACCACTTTTATGGACGTGGTTCGATCCCGATCGGCGTGGTCCGCGACGGGGTGACCCCCGAACAAGGCAAGTTCCTTGGCCTGGCCGCCGAACCGGATGGATCGGGCGACGGGCTCCGTTACCCCCGATCCCTGGCTTCCGGTTCCGAGGCTCCCGACGCGGTTGCCTTGCTCCGCAAGGTGCTGGCGGAGCAACCGGACGGAGCGGTGGTGATCGCTCAGGTCGGATTCTCGACGAACCTGGCCCGACTCCTCGCCTCGGGACCCGATGACGTCTCCCCGCTTTCCGGCCCCGAACTGGTGGCGAAGAAGGTTCGCCTGCTGGAAGTGATGGCGGGAGCCTTCGCACCCATCGGCAACAATGCTCGCTTCGGCGAGTACAATGTGGTCCAGGATCTCGAATCCGCCCGCATCCTCGCCCGAGACTGGCCCACACCCATCATCTACAGCGGCTTTGAAATCGGCATCGCCATTCCCTACCCGGCCGCGAGCATCGACAACGACTTCGGATACGTCGATCACCACCCGGTTTCTGAAGCGTATCAGGTCTACGAACCGACCCCTCACGAACGGCCGACCTGGGACCTGACCAGCGTCCTCCATGCCGTCGAGCCCGACCGTGGTTACTTCGACCTCTCTCCACCCGGCCGGGTCATCGTCGAGGAGGACGGACACACCCGGTTCGAGCCAGATTCCGATGGCCGGCACCGCTACCTGATCGTGAGTCCGGAACAGGTGATTCGCATTCGTGAAGCCTTCGCCCAACTCGTCAGCCAGCCGCCTGACATCAGGAACGGTAATTGACTTATTTGCAACCTTTCATGGGAAGTCTGAACGAAGCAAAAGGGTGGCACAAACGCTCGCGTTTGTGTCACTCATGAAATTGTCGAAACGAGTTCGTCACACTCTCCTTGTTGATCGGCAACGCGGTGACGAATGATGAACCCCCGCAATTCCTCGGACTTCTCAGGAAGCCTCGGCCAGGATCGGGGGCATGGGACTGTCGAGCGAATCGGCGATGGCCCGGAGCAGCTCCCCCTCCTCAACGGTGATCTGACCGTCCGAGCCAACGGCCGAGGCACAGGCGCGAAGCACGTCGCGCTTCAACGGAGCACTGGCTTCGAGCAAGACATCGAGGGCCTTGCTAACGGCTTCGAGGCCCGATTCGGAGGCCGGTTTCACCTGGACCGAGTCCCAGCCGAGCGCCTGAACGCCCGACTCGAAGGAGCGGCGGGCCTCGGCACTGTCGTGGGGTTGACCGACGCGGGCGATGGCGGTCAGCAGGGTGCCGGTCGGCTCGCTGATGGCCGCGGCCGATCGATAGCGGACGCTCGGCGCGGTCTTGTTGCCGAACTGCGGCCCAAGGTGTCGCATCAAGAGCCGGAGCAGGGCGAACTCGTAAAGGCTGATCCGTCGATCGGCCTCGATCAAGGCTCGCACGTCGCGCTGAAAGGCTCGGTACTGATCGGGCGAAAGCTGCCGGAGGGCCGGCAACGCCAGCTCGACCAGCGGAAGTCGGGCGGTCAGCTCAACCCCTTGAACCTCGGGCAGGATCGAACGGGTTTGATCGGCAATTTTCGATCCGGCCGATCCCGCCAGAGCCTGCAACTGACTGTCGAGGTGTTCCGAGTCGCGGTCGATCAGGAGGCCATAGACGAGCACCCGGGCGCTGTACGGATCGTGCGTCAGGCGGGTGATCGGCTCGGGAAACGACTCCAGCAAGGCGGCGGCATAGGCAAGGCGCTGCGGGTCGATCGTGCCGATTTTGGTAATCGCCTCGACCGGGTCGAATTTCATCCGACCTGTCTCAGCCTTGCGGGAGGGGCCCTTGGGCTTTTCGCGATCGATCCGCGCGTGGCTGGGAGGAGCGAGCGAGACCTTCGAGAAGTCGCCGTCGAAGTTCGGGTCGATCCGTCGGATGCGGTCGGCCAGGGGGGGGTGAGTGGCCATCAGGCTCAGCCAGGCACCGCCGATCCCCTCGCCGAAGAACATGTGAGCGGCTTCTCCTGCCTCGGGATTCTTCAGGCGAGAACCCGCCGAGATGGCCCCGATCTTCTTCAGGGCTCCGGCAATTCCCTCTGGATTTCGGGTGAACTGCACCGCCGAGGCATCGGCCAGGTATTCCCGCTGGCGCGAGACGGCCGACTGGATCAGGCGACCGAAAAAGACACCGACATATCCGATGATGTAAAGCGCCAGGCCGATCAAGGGAAGGGGATTCCCCCCCTTGTTGTCGCTCCGCGCTCGCATGTTGGAGTACATGGTCGAGCGGAAGATGATCCAGCCGGTGATCCCGATCAGAAGGATTCCGAACAGGACCCCCATGAGCCGGATATTCAGCCGCATGTCTCCGTTGAGAATGTGGCTGAATTCGTGCGCCATCACCCCTTGAAGCTCGTCACGCGAGAGGGTCTGGATGCACCCTCGGGTCACGCCAATGACCGCGTCGTTCGGCGTGTAACCGGCGGCAAACGCATTGATTGCCGGCTCTTGATCCATGAGGTAGACCGGCGGCACCGGAGTGCCCGAGGCAATCGCCATCTCCTCGACAACATTCAGCACGCGGCGCTCGTCGGGATCTCTCGTATCGGGGTGGATCAGACGCCCGCCGAGCAGTTCGGCCACGGTGTGCCCACCTCCGGCGAGCGAGGCAATCTTGTACAGACTTCCCCCGCCGACCAGGGCCGTCGTTCCGAGGGCGACCAGGCCGAATAGGCCGGGGTCCCAGAGTGTCGGCTCCGCAACGGCCATTCCGGCCTCATTCTCGGCACTGGCGAGGAAGAAAAACGCCAGCACCAGGTAGATCGCCCCGATGATGGCGACGACAGCCAGAAGGAAATACACGATCAGCAGCCCGGTCTTGCGGCGGGCGGTTTCTTGATGCTCGAAGAAATCCATGGGCGATCCGGTCGGCTGCGATCCGAGTAGGAATGGATTGGTGAGGAATCGTGGCGACACGTCGCTCGGGTGTCGTGCCCGCCTCATGAGGGGCACGACACCCAAGGATCGGGATCAGGAGAACGAGACGCGCGGGGCCTCGCGTTCCTTCGGAGACTCGATCTCGAAGAACTGGGCCGGTCCGAAGCCGAACATGCCGGCGAAGATGACGGCGGGGAAGACTTCTCGGGCGGTGTTGTAACTCATCACGGCATCATTATACGCTTGCCGAGAGAAGGCCACCTTGTTTTCGGTGCTGGTCAGCTCTTCCTGAAGGGAGAGCATGTTCGTGTTCGCCTTCAGGTCGGGATAGGCTTCCGATAGGGCGAACAGGCGGCCGAGCACGCCGGTGCTGGCGGAGACAGAGCCGAGGTCGGCCTCGGCCGCACCCAGGCGCTTCATCGAGTCGGGGTCGCCGGGGTTGGCGGCCACCTGGTTGCTGGCCGAAACGGCGGCGTTACGGGCCTGGATCACGGCTTCGAGCGTCTCACGCTCGTGGCTCATGTACCCTTTGACCGTCTCCACGAGGTTCGGGATCAGGTCGTACCGCCGCTTGAGCTGAACATCGATCTGGCTATAGGCATTCTTGTAGCGGTTCCGAAGCTGAACCAGCTTGTTGTACGTGCCGATGGCCAGGAAGACGAGGATGGCGACGATCACCCCGATGACGATCAGGATGATGGCCGTTCCTCCGAGGCCGCCGGCCTCCTGGGCGAGAAGCAGACTCATGGGCGAACGATCCTCCGAATTGGGCGAAGCGGGTTCGAGGAGCACGGTCCCGGAGCCGGGACCTGGGATGTCACGAGACTAACCGGTGTTCGTCCGCAAGTCTATTTTCTTGACAGGACTGTGCCCCTGGTGGCCTTGGCAGGAAATCGAGCCTCTTTTTTACGAACAACGCCCGCCCTCGCTCCTGGGAAGCGCGGGGGCGGGCGTCGTAGACTCGAATCGAAGGTGGGGGGGAGTGCGACGGTCGGGATTTCCCCGAAATTACTCGCGTCCCTGGAGCTGGGCCAGCAAGCGCAGGAGGCTGATATAAAGCCAGATCAAGGTGACCAGCAGCCCAAACGCGCCGTACCACTCCATCGCCTTCGGAGCGCCGGAGCGGGCTCCGCGCTCGATGAAGTCGAAGTCGAGCAGCAGGTTGAACGCTGCGACGCCGACGACGACCAGGCTAAAGCCGATGCCGATCGGGCCGGAGCCGTGGATCATCGGCACCGACACCCCGAAGAAGCTCAGCACGAAGCTGACCATGTAGACCAGGAAGATGGCCCCGGTCGCGGCGACGATCCCCATGCGGAGCTTGTCCGTCACCGGGATGATCCGCGAGGTGTAGAGCGAGAGCATCACCAGCAAAACAGCCAGCGTCAGGGCCATCGCGTTGAAGGCGATGCCCGGGTACATCGAGTTGAACCACCAGGACACACCACCAAGAAACGACCCCTGGGCCGCGGCGTAGAGCGGGGCGGTGTAGGCGGCCCATTTCATGGCGAAGACGGTGATCAGCGCCAGCACCAGGCCGGCGATCATGCCGCCGAACATCCAGGGGGTGACGTCGGTGCCCGATTGCCCGAGCCCCCAGACGTACGCGGCGACGGCCGTCAAGATGGCCAGAAGCAGGAAGCACTTCGACGCCGTGCCCTGCACGGTCATCGCGTTGACGCGAGTCTCCTCGCGAGCCCAGTCACCAAATACGGTTTCCGAAAAAACAGGATTGGACGTCTCCACCTTGGCGAACCTCCGAGTCGTTGAGGGAAAAGACGGCGAACCGCCCCCAAGTGTCGGGCCGGCTCACCTCGCTGTATTGTGGCCGTTTGGTCGCGTCAGGGCAATTCAATTCGAGGGGGATTGGGCCTCGTCTAGCTGCTCCAGCACGCGCTGAATGCTCTGGCCCGAGGCGAACAGGCCGATCGCCCGTTCCTCTCCCCGGGTACTTTTGACCTCGATCCGGCCGACACAGACACCCAGCAATCGGCCGTCGCTGGCGTAGAGCCCACCCCCCGATCGCCCCTGGATGGGTGGGTGCTCGGTAATCACGAACAACCGGGGGTCGCGGGAGGGCGTTTGGCCCTGGTTTCCTGAGGGTGAGGTGAAGGCCGAACCACCCTCGTCGGCGAGATTCCGGGAGAGCAGGGCGGTCCCTCGGATCCGCGAATCCCAGCTATTCAGATCGCTCGCGTGGTCAATGCCGACCGACGTGACGGGGAAGCCGTCCGGCAGCGGCTCGGCCAGCGATTCATCCAGCCGAGCGACATGCGGAAGCCTTGCCAGACCCTCCACCATCAAGACCGCCACGTCGGCATCCAGGTCGGCCGCGAGAATTTTGGCAGGGATGACCTTCGGCCACGACCCTCCGAGTTTGCGGCCCTCGATTCCGAGGTTGAAGCGGTGCAACTCGATGGCCGCCCGGCCGGGTCCGTCGATGACATGGGCGGCCGTCAGAATCAGGGACCGCCCCTTGGTCGAGGCGATGATCGTGCCGCTCCCGCGCGAGTTCCCCTTGCGCACCATGACGGTGGGCCGGAAGATCACGTCGTCAAGCGGGCCAGGTAAATCCTCCGGTGTGATCGACCGGGCCGCGATCCGCCGTTCGCCTCCCTGGGCGGTCGCCGATTGCGTTACCGCCAAGTCAAGCGATCCGACCAGTAACGATGCGACCAGCCCCAACAGGAGTCCGCGTCGCGTCTCGACGATGCCCATTCATCACCTCCGGCGCAACCTCGGGGGGGACCATCGCTTTGATTCTAGGCCAGAACCCTCGGCAGGGCGAATGATTCCGAGACAACTCATGGATTCGATGAGGTTTTGTCGAGACGCTCGGCCCTCGGCGGCTTTCGGAAGACCTGAACCCTGTCCGTTTGCAAGACCGGCCCCCGGTTCGCCCAATCGGCGGTGATGGCGTCGAGAGTTGGGTCAGAGCCCCAGACGAGAACCACATCGATTAGGGAGTCATAATTGAGCAGAAGATCACGCCAAAGGGTGGCCCGTTTGTCGAGGTCGGCAGGATCGTCGAGGATCGCCACCTGCTCGAAGAGGATTGAAGGGGGGGCGTCGATCCCCGGTCGGACCTGGACAGGGAAGTAATAGTGCCGTGTCTCGTAGTTGCTCCAGATGATGTTGCCGGTGCCGAGGCCCAGCAGACAGTCGGCATGCAACAGCGGGTTCGATCGGTAACGGCCCCGGATGTCGATCAGAAGGGTGCCGACCCGTTCCCCCCGTCCGACCTCGGGAGCCGCCTGCATGATCGGCCGGACCCGGTGATCGGCCTCGATTGCGTAATCCCAGACGAACGCCCATTGCAAGGTTAGCGCCACGGCGATGAAGCCCGTTCCCAGACGGGTGAGCCTTGCGCGAGGGTCCAGATCAAGGGCCGGCACGAGACAGGCCAGACCGATCAAGGCCACGCGCTGCGAGAGAAAATAGCCGTGGTCCTCGCCGAATCCGTCTGGCCCAACCATCGCTCCCAGCAGCAGCAAGGCCGGGAGAATCGCCCAGGCCCGCTGGCCGGTCTCCTCGGTGCGTGTCGCGCCGAAATTCCTTCGAAACAGGGTGTTTCCAAGGAGCACCGCCAACCCGAGGCCCAGCCAGAGGCTCGGCGACAGGATCAGGCACCATCGGCCACCCGCGTCGGGCCAGAGCGGGACGAAGTCGCGGCGGCCGAGGGTAATCGGATCGACCCAGGTGAGCCGTTTCACCCACACGACCGGCGACCAGAACGGGCCGGATTGTTCCCAGGTCGGCGCGAAGGCTCCCCCTTCGGTCGCAAGTGATTTGTAGAGCAAGGCCAAGGGGATCAAGGGGGCACAGCTTGCCAGAGTCCGGACCAGTCGAGGCCATCGTGCCTCCGGAGTTCCGGGAGACAGCCATGCCAGCACCACCAGGCCCCCGGCCGTGATCCCCAGGCTGACGAGATGACCGACATAGCCGATCACCAGCAATCCGCCTAGCGCCACGATCTGGCCGGCTCGGAGTCGGTCTCGCCAACCCCACCAAATGCCCCAGGTGAGCAGGGTAAGCGTTGCACCAATCAAAAAATTTGCAAAGCCCATGAGCCAGGGCATGTTGAACGCGAGCAAAACCGCCAGCAGCGCGGAGGGAGTCAGGCCGACCCGCCCGACCACCCGGAGGCGAAGCCAGAGAATCGCCGAGGCGAACCCGACGAGCGTGATCGTCGTCATCGCCCGATCGGCCACGCGAGGCGGCATCGCCGTGAGCATTCCCATCAACGCCAGATGGCCGCCGAGATTCGGCAAGGGGCGCCATTGTGCCTCAAATGCCGAGGCAAACGGTGAATTCGCTCCGAGCCGAACCGACTCCCGCAAGATGTGGGCATTGTAAACGTGCGAGGGGCCGTCCTGGGTCACGAATCCCGGCACCATCCAGACCGCGAAGACCGCCGGCAGGGCCGCGAGAGTCAGCAGCCAACCGGAACGAATTGCGAAACCAGAGGCAGACGAGGCTTCCTTCCCGATCAACGTCGGCATCATCAGCGGTTTGAGGCTCCCTGCCCGGACGTCCTCCGTCCGACTCCTTCGTGCCACCGCTCGATCCCTCCGTCGAGCGGTTCGGTGAGCGGCCCAGCCCCTGGGTGTCCTGCGATCAAGGTGGTGCCATCCTAAATGCAGGGGCCGGACCGTTCTTCCTGAACCGTGGTCGGGACGAACGCCCAGTCAAAGGTGAGCAACCAGGAACAATTGCCCAGGAGGTCATCCCCGAGGCAATCAGTCGGAAGTCGGGGCGCAGCCGCTCAAGAAATGCGGCAAGGTCCTCTCGTCGGTTCGGACTCACCGATACCGGGCATCGAAGGCCCGGTCTGGCGATACCGATACAATACCACAGTACGGTGACCTCGCTCGGGATTTTTCTTCAAGTCTCGCCCGGTGAGTTCCGAAGGAGGCGCCTGATCAATAGAGGAGGATTGCGTCGACGTTGAGGGTGATCTGGCTTCCCGCCTGCCCATCGTCGTAAGGCGTGCCGGTCTGCGACCAGTCAAACCGGACCTCGGGCCGAACCCAGAACCAGGGGCGTGGCTTGTAGTTCAATCCAAGGGTCATTTCGTAGTAGGTGTCGGAGGTTGTGCCGAAGATGACCCCGTCGTCGTCCCGGAAGATCTCCGATCGCCAGACGGCGGTGAGCTTCGGGTCGAGTTCATAGAGGAACCAGTTGGCGAAGCCGTACCACTCGGTATTCTGCCGGGTGTTCCGCGCTCCGGTTTGTCGAGAGCCGGGGCCTGTCATTAACGGGGTGTTCTCATCAACAACCCAGGCCACTTCCATCGCCTGGGTCAGCCGATCGGTCCAGTCGCGGGTCAGCACGAACGAGGCATAAAACCGGTTGCTTCGGGAGTACCCGAAATTCGTCAGGCCGGCGACCTCGGCAGACGTCCGCACACCCACCGGCAGAAAGGTGGAATTGGCCGAAGGAAAGAACGGCAACTGGTTCGGGCCAACGACCATGAAGCCGGATAACCGAGTCCGACCGTCGGCCGAATCTCGGGTCAGGCCGGCGATGGTATTCCAGACATAGTTGGCGTTGAGAAAGCGATCCCAGCCGTTGACCGTCCCCAGGTAGAGGTCTGTTCGATCATCAAGATGCTGAATTCCGAGTACGCCGAAAAACGTGAAGGGCGTGAAGGTCATCAAGTTTGTGACGGAGAACAGGGGGCGTTCAATCGCCTGGACCCCCTCGAACCCGGCCGGGCTGTACCAGCGGCCACCCCGGATGTCGAGCCCTCGCTCGGTGAACAGCGGCAGGTGTAGCTCGGCGAAAAACTGCGGAACGTCGACCCCGGAGAACTGTCCGACGTCGAACGCCTCGTCGGCAAATCCGTACGACTTTGAGAATATCCAGTCGTTGCCCAGAAACGAATCGACCCGGAACCCCAGGCTGAGCTGGTCTTCCTGGTCAGGAAGTCGCTCCACGATCAGGTAGTATTGATTCCCTTGCCACTGATTCGCCTGGTAATTCGGATACTCACCGAAGTTGATGCGATCGGGCGGGTTCGCCGGATTCCCGGAAAAGCTGTTCTGAATCCAACCACGGAAGCGAAAGGGCAAGTCTTCCAGACCGATGAGTTCCTGAAGGAAGTGAGGTCCTGGAGCCTCCACTTCCTCAGCTCTCGGAACCACGAGGTCGAGGCCCGGAACTCCCGGAAGCGGAGCAAGGGTCGAGCCGGGAATTCCCGGTCCACCCGTCTCCGCCTCAACTCCGCCCTGGTCGTCCTCAAACTGGGTCCGTACCACAGTTGCATCGTTCGGAGTGGTCGTCGGAGACGCCGGAAGGGGCGGTAGGGGAAGGCTGACAGCGCTCGGCTGATCGTTCGGACCAGCCCTCCCCGGTGCTGGGAGACTGGTCACCCGCTGAGTCGAACGGTTCGATGACCGACGCCCAATGCGTTCGAAGAGCGAATTGAAGGAGTACGAGCCTGCTGGCTCGGGCGTTTGCGGTTGCTCGGCGCGTAAGTCAGTCGGGAAAAGCCCGAGCAAGATCACCAGCCATGAGCACCGCAGCCCGATTGGTCCGAAATCCTTGAAGATTCGAAACCAGGAGGCGAACGAACTTTCGACTCGCCCTGGACTCATCCGGAAATCAATCAATGGGGTTGAATGCGTTTTCTTCAACGGCCCTCCTTGCCTTTCGCGTGTTGCATCGACGCTCCCCAGACGGAAACTTCAGGAAATCGGGCCTGATCGTCATACGCGGACGTCCGGCAGCCTGCGACGGGTGGGGCGCCTGGCTCGAACGGAGACGACGATGGCTTCGCTTGCAGACCGTTTCCGACTCGACGGTTGGCAGGATGGCGGTAGGATGGGGACCGCCTCGAAGGATCGAGGGTCGGCATGATCAAGGAAGGTAGGGTCGTGGCGATGGGGAATTTTCGGCAGCACGTCGGCTTCGCCAGCTTCCTCGGGGTTTTGTACGCCTGGGGGGGGGCGGTGGTGATGGGCGTTCACTGGATGTACGGTTCGGTGGCGGCCTTGCTGGCCACGGTCGGGGGATTGTTGCCGGACCTCGATTCGGATAGCTCGATCCAGCTTAGAGGCTTTAGCGGACTGCTGGGCATTCTCGCTGCGGTGGCCGTTTGGCAGGATATCGACGATTCGCCGGTGGAGGTCCCGTTTGAGCTGCACCTCTGGTCGGCCATCGTGACGTACGTGCTCGTCCGGCACGGCTTGCGGCGGACCCTCTCGCGTCTGACGGTCCACCGGGGCATGTCGCACAGCGTTCCGGCCGCCTTGATCTGGGGGGCGGTCACCTACATCGGCTATCCCGCGGAGTCGCATTTGCTGCGGGTTTTGATGGCCTGCGCGGTCATTCTCGGGTTTCTCTCGCACCTGTTGCTCGATGAGTGGTGCAGCGTCGATCTGGTCGGCAGGCGCGTAAACAAGGCGTTCGGCACGGCCCTGAAGTTCTCGTCAAAGTCAGCCAGTGCGACCCTCGTGACCTATGTGATCCTGGCGATGCTCGGCTGGTGGGTCGTCCACTTCTGGCCCGCCGATCCCTTCTCAGGAGGATTCCCGAAGCCGGAGTTCCACTGGCTGGAGACGCCGGAAACGCATTCCCTGCACACATGGTAAGCACGACTCGGGTGATTTGTCCCAACGCTTTGGCCGGGACCCAGCCCGAGACCTCGATCAACGCGACCGGGTGACGGTCGTGAGTTCCTCGGCCCCCCGAAGTCCGTCGGGCGTGTTCTCATCAGCCAATGGTCGCAGCCGTCGGGTCCAGGCGATCAACGCCCGGAGTTCGGGGCGATCGGTCGACCAGGCGAGTGCATGGTCCAGATCGGCCCGAGCGGCGGCGGGCTGGCCGGCTCGGCGGTGCAGCCGGGCGCGAAGCAACGACAGGATCGGGTCGTGCGGGTCGCGTGTCAGTGCTTCCGACAGGTCCGCGATGGCCGCATCGAGGTGGCCGATCGCGGCCAGGGCAAGCGCTCGGGCGCGATGCAAGCTCGCGTCATCTCGTCCCAGAACCGAGGCCCGGTTCAGGTCGTTCATCGCATCGAGCGGGCGTCCGGATTCGCACAACACCTGCCCGCGCAAGATCAACGAGGCCAGATCGTTCGGGCGGAGCGCCAGGGCCGCGTCGAGATCCGCCAGCGCTCCGGCCAGATCCCCCGAGCGGTGTCGAATCCGAGCCCGCACCAGTCTCGGCAACGAGGCATCCGGGGCGATCAGCGCGGCCTCCGAGGCGACCGTCTCGGCCTCCTCGGTCTCTCCCAGCCCTGCGAGTACGGTGGCCCGGGTGAGCATCCGTGGCACGGGAGACGCTTCGGCCGAGGCTGGAGGCGAGGCCAGCGCCTCGGCCGCATCGCGCAAGTCGTCGGCCAGGCCGGGGCCGGGAAGCAGGTCGAGGACTGAGGGGTCATCCAGCCGGAGCGAACCTCCCGGCCGGGTCGCGAGCAAGGCTCGCAGGTGTAGTCGAGACCGCGCGGGGGTCGGGGCCATCGCCAGGCTCTCGGCAAAATCCGCCAGCGCGGCGGTGGGCTGCTCAGTCGCCAGGAGGCATCGGCCCCGAAATTCGAGCAACTCGGCCAGGGGACGGCGATCGGCCCACGACACCGTGGCGAGCGTCCGATCCTGGAACGCTCGGGCCTGAGCGACCAGGGATTCCGCATCCGCCAGGGCCTTCTGTTGCTCACCCGAGGCCAGCAAGATCAATGCGCGGCCCAGGCGGGCTTCGCGCTGGGCGGGTTCGTTGACCAGCAGGTCGCTGTAGGTCAGCAGGGCCAGCGCGGGCCGACCGGCTTCGGCGTCGAGCCGGGCCAGGTCCAGCCGAGCGGCCCGTTCGAATCGCGTGCCCGACGAGGCGGCAATCGCCCCGATCGCCGTCTGAGTCCCCGCCGATCCCAGGCCGCTTGCCACGCCGGAAGTCCCCGAGGCCAGCAGCAGGTCCGTTCCCAGGCGTCCCAGGGCCAGCCCGACCGGAGCTTCTCCCACGATCGATTCGAAGGCGGCTCGGGCTCCGGCCCGATCGCCTCGCTGAAGTAAGACCAGGCCGACGTTCAGCTCAATTCGATCGCGCAATCGGTCGCGGTCGCCCGACGGAATGCGCGCCGAGGCGGCTCGGAGATCCCCAAGGGCCGTCGCGGTGTTCCCCGAGGCTCTCGCCGCCAGGGCTCGGTTGAACAGGGCCCAGGGGGTCGACGGATTCAGGGCGACCGCCGCGTCGGCATGACGAAGGGCATCGTTGATCCGACCCGATTCGAGGGCAAAGGTCGCCAGATAGAACCGAGGCCAGTAGGCGTCGGGGCGTCCCCTGACGGCGGCTTCCAGCCAGGTGATTGCCCGAGACGCATCGGCCGGGGCTCTGGTCCCTTGGTAGCGTGCCGCCGAGGCAATTCCCAGCAAAAACGCTGCTTCGGCCGTCTGCCGGGCTCGTTCTCGTGCCGACAGGGTTTGGCCGGAGGCAGGAGCGATGGCCGGTCGGAGGATTCCCAGTTCTCGGCAGAGGGCGTCCCAGGCCGCTCGGCGCGGATCGTCGATCGGCATGGCCCGGACGGCTCGATCGCGCAGGTCGGCGATTTCCACGGTGGGGGCTGCCCCGGCGGGTTCGGTCAGCCACAGGTGGACGGCTCGAAGGAACAGCAACTGGGGCACCGCTTCGAGCAGCCGACGACGACGCTCGGGTTGCAAGCGGTCGAAGTCGTCGTTCGCCGCCCAATCGATCTCCGAGAACACCCCGAACGGCGAAAGCAGGCCACGGAGCGCGTCGCCCGGTGGCCGCTCCGGTTCCACAAATCCAAAGAGGCGATAGCGAAGCCACTCGGCCTCCTCAAAGAACTCGATCGTGTGACGTTCGAGCTGCTCGATATGAATGGCCCAGAGGCGTTTTTCCTGGGCCTCCCACCAAAGCTTTGCCAGCGAGGGATGCTTGGCGGCGGCCTGCATGGCAAAGCCGTATCCCTGAATCGCGGCGTCGAGCTTGCCGGCTTGCTGGTACATCTCGGCCTGCTCGATGACCCGTCGAACCTCCCCTTGCGCCGCGACCCGACGAACCCGAGCATCGTGGACGGTGGCGAGGAGGATGGAACCGGCCACCACAGCCGGGGCGGCCATCACGAACCGAACCCGATTGCGACGCAGCCAGCGAAGCGATCGGCTGGCGATTGGCTCGGTAGCGTGCCGCAACGGCCCGTCGTTGGCAATCGCCTGAAGGTCAGCCGCCAACTCCGCGGCCGATTGGTAACGACGCTCCACGTCGGGCTCAAGACTGCGGCGGATGACCGCCTCCAAGGCTGGTGAAACCGGCCGGCCACCCCGCTGCAGCGGAGGAGCTCCGGCGCGGCGTTGCTCGGCCGTCTTCCAGAAGGCTTCCGGCACCGATCGCGCCTGGCGAACGACCGGAAACGGCCGGGTACCGGCGATCGCCTCAAACAAGACAACACCGAGGGCGAAGACGTCGGCTCGTGCATCGACCCCCGTATCGATCCCTTCGGCCAGCCCTTCAATATGCTCCGGAGCCATGTAGGCCAGCGTTCCGCCGAGCTTCGCCGAGTCGTTCTCGGACTCGTCGAGAATCGGGCTGATGGCCAGGTTGAAGTCGAGGAGCATCGGCAGCCCGTCGCCGGTAACGAGGACGTTCGTCGGCTTCACGTCGCGGTGCAAAACACCTCGGTCGTGTGCGTGCTGCAACGCCTCGGCAAGCCGAGCCCCCCACCAGGCAATCGCTCCGGAGAAGGAGCGACCGGTCAGGGCCTTTCGAGCGGCGGTCGAGGCCCGCGGCCGATCATCCTCGGGCGGCTCGACCCGGTCGAGCACTGCAAGCAAGTCGCTCCCTGATCGTGCGGCGAGGGTGGCCGGATCGCTCAGAACGTCGGCCAGGGTGGTCCGACCAAAAAACGGCATGCACAGCAGGTGCAACCCCGTCACCGGATCGACCCGGTAACTGTGCACCGGGACGATATGCGTATGCTGCAATCGGGCCAGGGTTTGCGGCTCTCGGGAGCCGGTGGTGGCGACCTTCAGCGCGACCGGTCGATCCGCCAGAAGACGCTCGTGAGCCAGGTAGACTCGGGCGAACGAGCCCCGGCCCAGCTCCTCGGCCAGCCGGAAGCCGCCGATCGTCTCACCGGCCTCGGGAAATTCGACCGAATCGACGGCCGCGGCCTCGGCCGATCGGGTGCTTCGCCCCGAATTGAAGTTGGATTGTGTCGAGCCGACCATCGGCGAGGCCGAACCGCCGATCAGAGCGTGAATGTCGAACACGCGACGCAAGGCCGAGGCCAGTTCCGGGAACCGTCGCTCGTAATCGGTGGGATCGGGGTTCGATCCGGTTTCTTCGAACAGGCAGAACTCCTCGTACAGCAAGGCGACGAGGGTCTGCTCATCAAGATCGGGGTAGCGAGCGCGGTATTGCTCAACACGGACGGCCTCTCCGGCATCCCATCGCAGTCCCAGGTCGGCCCGGAGCAAGGCGAGCCAGGCGCCGGGCTGCTCGGTCGGATCGTCGGGAAGATACGCCCTGGGATCGGGCCGGGCGTCCGGTGGCGAGCGTCTCCAGTCGTCCTCAAAGCGGCGAACGATCCGGGCGGCGGCGGGCGATGAGGCATCGTCCCAGGTCCGGCCGGAAGACGTGGCCAGGTCCGACGGGCGGGTAGGCTCGATCATTCGTGTCGGCGGCGTGGGAATAGTCCGTCCGTGGATCCCGTCCTGGGCGTCGAGGCATCCTGTTCGTCTCGGGACGGTTCCGATTCGCGTTCCAGGTCGAGACGTCGCTTGAGGTCCTCGATGACCCGCTGAACCGTGCGTTCACTGATTCCGAGCCGATCCCCCACATCGCGGCTGGAAAGCCCCTGGGCCTTCAACTCGATGATCGCGTGCCGATCCGACGGCATCAGGTCACGGAGCCGGGAGAGGGCTTCCCGCGCTTCGGCGACCTCGCTGGGAGAGTCGTCACGTCCGGGAAGGTCTCGGGGGCGATCTCCGTCCACCCAGAGGGGTTCCTCCCGGTGCATGTCCTGCTTCTGACTGCCCGCGCGACGGTATTCGTCGATCACCTTGTTCTTCGCAGCCTTGGCCAGAAAGGCGACAAGGTGGCGGGAATCTTCGAAATCGGCCGGGCCGTCGCTGCCTCGCATCCGTCGGAAAAAACTCCCCCAAACGCTTTGCATGAAGTCGAGGGAGTCGAACCGCGAGCGCAGGAGCCGGGGCAACTGGCGACGGACGACCAGACGGACCTCAGCCTCGTACCGCCCGAGCAGTTCTCGGGCCGCATC
Organism: Tautonia marina; assembly: GCF_009177065.1. Lineage (NCBI taxonomy): Bacteria > Pseudomonadati > Planctomycetota > Planctomycetia > Isosphaerales > Isosphaeraceae > Tautonia > Tautonia marina. The sequence continues at coordinate 62,200 of NZ_WEZF01000017.1, read as the reverse complement.
GTCATCCCCCGCGCGAATGCGATCGAGGAATCGGCGCAGGTCTTGGCTTTCGTCAGGCCTTGTGGCCGGACCGTCGCTCGCCATTATCGGGTCCTCCGATCCTTCTCCCCGGGCCCGAGTCCATTCCACCCTCTTGCGCCAAGCCTACCGACGCTCTCCCCCCTTTGGCAAGCAATCCGAGACCCTTCGGACTTTTTTCTTGATTTGATTTGCAACCAGGTTTGCCATCGTGTAATACGATTTTGGAAATTTTCCTACCTTGGGGTGATCCTGACGTGAGGGTGATCATGAGACAACTCGGTTGGCGAGCAACGGTTTGGGGAGCCCTCGCGGGGCTGATGCTCCAAGTGGGGGCGAATGGCTCCGCATCGGCGCACGAAATCAAGGTGATGGCCAGCCGGCTGGTGACCGAGCCGGGGAGCCGAGACACGGTCTACCTCTCCTGGGGTCACATCCTGCCGATTGATCTGCCGATCGATGCCGAGGCGATCAAGGATTACCGGCTTCATACGCCGTCGGGGTCGGTCAGCTACCTGGCGACCGATGGCTACTCGCTCCAGGCCAATGAGGTGCGAGTGGAGGAAGAGGGGCTCTACACGGCCGAGGCAACGCGGCATCCGTCCGTCTACACCGTCGTCGTGGATGAGCGTGGCCAGCACCGTCATGTCATGGCTCCCAAACCGGAAGCTCAGGCCCAGGGGGGAACAATCGATTACTCCGCCCGAAGCCACCAGTTCGCCAAGGCGCTCTTGATCTCGGGAGACGCTCACGAGGAGGCCACCAAAACGCTCGGTCACGCGTTCGAGATTGTTCCGCTCGACGGTCCCGAGGCATGGACCGCGGGTTCCGATCTTCGTGTTCAGGTGCTCTTTCAGGGCAAGCCGGCGGCAAGGCAAGACGTCTTTGCTCGATTCATCGGCTTCAAGCCCGACCTGGCCTGGTGTTTCGCGATTCCGACGGACAACGAGGGGATTGCCACCATCAGGGTTGATCGCGCGGGGACCTGGATCATCCGGGCTCAGAAGACCCTCCCGGCGGCCGAGGAGGACCGTTCCCAGTTCGACGTCGAGTCGTTCACAGCTACCGTGGCTCTGGAAGTCCTTCCCTGATCTGCCCGAATCCGTACTGGGAGTCTCCTCACGATGACGCGATCACGTCGCGGCTTTACCCTGATCGAACTGCTGGTGGTCATTGCCATCATCGGGCTCTTGATCGCCTTGCTTCTCCCCGCGGTGCAGGCGGCCCGAGAGGCGGCACGACGGGCGCAATGCGTCAATCACCTGAAGCAACTGGGAATCGCTTTGCACAATTATCACGGTGCACTCGGCAGCTTCCCAATCGGCTATACCTTTTACGATGCTCCCTGGCCGGGTGATCCCACAGTCCCTGGTGGCCACGCCAAGTGGGGAGTGCTGGCCCACCTGACCCCTTATCTGGAGCAGTCGGCCGTTCACGACGCGATCAACTTCGATTTCCCCATCATCGGCGGGCCGAACCAGTCGTATGCCCCGTTCCCCGAGAACCTCTCGGCCCTGTCCACCAAGGTCAGCCTGTTCCACTGCCCGAGCGACGGGATCGACCGGCCCACGCCACCGATCTACGGCACGAACTACGTGGCCACGGCCGGATCGGGCCTCGACGTGCCCGCCAACGGTTACCGGCAGATCGACGGCACCTTCTACATCAATTCCTCGACCACGCTGGCCGAGATCCGCGACGGGTCGAGCAACACGGCCGTCATGTCGGAGAGCCTTATCGGCCCCGGCGGCCCCTACAACATCCCCGCGGCGGACATGGCCGAGGACGCTCGTCGCTACATCCGGCACGTCAACACCCTGACCGACGCCGATTGTCGGGCCGCCGCCAACGTCCACCCCAACAAGCGAAGCAACTGGGCCGACGGCGACGCCAACGCCACCACATACTCCCACTGGTACGCACCCAATCCCGCCGAACCGAGCTGTAATCGCCACTCCGTCGGCTGGAGTGAGGCCAGCAGCAACCACCCCGGCGGCGTGAACCTCCTGCTCGGTGACGGCTCCGTCCGGTTTATCAAGGATTCCGTCTCCCCCGAAACCTGGCGAGCCCTTGCTACCCGCAAGGGAGGAGAGGTGATCAGCGCCGATCAGCTCTGATCGCCCGAAAAGAGTCGCTCGTGGAACCTCCGCAGGGCTTCCTCGGGCGACTCGAACTTCATCGGCTCCGGCCCGGCGGCGTCGATCCAGCAGGCGGTGAACGGAGAGGGGCCGTCGAGCGATCGGAAGCGGATGACCGGGCGAGAGCGGAGCCAATCAAGGGCTGTTGCCGTGTCGAGCAGGTCGTGCAGAACCTCGCGGCGAGTCTCTTTCAGGAGAGGGTGATCGGGACATGCGGCCTGGACCAGGGGATAAAGCCGCTGGCTGACCCAGAGCAGGCCGCCGACCTTTGTCCGGCCCCCTTCGGGACGGCGGAGGACCATCAAGGCGGTCGAGGCGACATGACGGAAACGCCGGGCGGCGAGGTCGCCGCGGTCGACCCCGGCCAGCACGTCGTCGGCAAAGCCCTCGGGGTCGAGCAGGGGGGGCAGGTCGCTCGCCGTCAGGGACGCCTCGATCGGCAGGCGAACCTGCCAGCCGAGGTCGGCGACGACCAGCCCGAGATCACGCCCGAAGCGTCGGCCGAGCCTCGCGGCGAACGCTCGGGCAGCGGCCTCGCAGGCCGACCGACCCAGCGGGGCATGAACGGTGTAGCAGACCCCCTCCTCGTGTGGGGACTCCTCAATCAGGACCGAACCGGGGCGAGGAACCTCGCTCAGTTGCTCCTGTGCCGCGAACAGGTCTTCGAGCAGACCGATCGACTCTGGTTCGAGCCTGTAGTCGTCAACGAGCCAGCCGCGGAAGGCGGAAGTCCCTTCATCGAGAAGGGTTGCAGCACGATAACGAAACGAAGCCAATTCGGCGGCCAGCTCGGCCGAGAGCCCCTGGCGATCGCTCGTCCAGCGGGGGAGGTCGGGTTCCCCTCCGGAGAATCGGGCGTGGACGGTCAGGCCGTCGAGGCGGATGAACTCCAAGGCCCGGCCGTCGAGCACGAACCGATCGCCCGGTTGGAGACGCTCGGCATAGTTCCCTTCGAGGGTGCCGATCGGTGCCTCATCGACGAGTACCTTGACCGATTCTTCCGAGGTGATCGTCCCCACGTTCGCCCGGAACCAGCGGATGATCTTTGCGTTGCGGACCCCGAACAGCCCACCTTTCTTCCAGAAGCGGGGGGAGGTCCATTTCGGGGTCGCTCCCGGCTCGGGCTCCCAGGCTCCGGCGGGGGCGGCGAGTTCTCCGGCGAGGAACAGGAGGCAGGCGTCGAAGTCGGCCCGCGAGAGGGATTCCATCGGCCCGGCCTTGCGGACGAGGCCGAACGCCTCGTCGGCCGAGCACTCGCCGACACAGGCCATGCCGATGAGCTGCTGGCAGAGCACGTCGAGCGGCGCCTCGACCATCTTCGACGGCTCGACACGCCCTTCCCGGGCCGCCCTGGCCGTGACGGCGGCCCCGGCCAGCTCGGCGGCCGTGGCGGCGAGCATCAGCCCTTTCGTCTGCGCCCCGACCCGGTGCCCGGCCCGACCGACCCGCTGCAAGCACCGCGAGGCACTTCCTGGCAGGCCGACCAGGACGGCGAGATCGGCCGTGCCGATATCGACCCCCAGCTCCAGGCTCGTGCTGGTGACCACGGCCCGCAGTTCTCCAACTTTCAGGGCTGCCTCGACGCCTCGGCGGCGGTTGGCATCGAGCGCCGAGTGGTGCGCCGCGACGGCATCGGCTCCCAGGTCTGCCTTCAGATCGTGGGTGATCCGCTCGGTAAAAGCCCTCGTGTTGGCGAAGACAATCGTGGTGCGGTTCGATTCCGTCTCGTCCCGGAGTCGCCTGAGGAGCCGTCGATAGGTGAGGCCTCGGTGTGGCCCTTCATCGCGATTCAGGAGGGATTCAACTTCGATCTCTGGCCCGGCCTTGCCATCGGGACGGGGGGCTTCGATCACCCGGCACGACCGAGTCGGCCCGACCAGGAACCGGGCGACCGGGTCGGGCGGCTTGCAGGTGGCTGAGAGGCCGATTCGGCTCGGGTCACGATCGGCCTGGGCCGCGAGGCGTTCGAGCGAAACGGAGAGATCGGCCCCGCGCTTGGTCGGAACGAGCGAGTGAACCTCGTCGACGATCAGGTGTTCAACCGACCGCCAGAGGCGCCCCCAGGTCTTCTGGCTGAGCACCAGCGAAAGGCTTTCCGGGGTCGTGATCAAGAGGTGCGGCGGTTGCTCCCGCAGCTTCCGACGGAAGTGGCTGGAGGTGTCTCCCGTGCGGACGCCGATTCTCACCGGGCTGGTGTCGAGCTCGAGATCCTGGCGAATGGCGTCGAGCGGTTCCAGCAGGTTCCGCTCGATGTCATAACCGAGGCTCCGCAAGGGAGAGAGATAGACGCATCGCACGCCCGGTTCAAGGGTTCCGGCTTCGTACTGTCGGTAGAGCCGGTCGAGGATGGCCAGAAATGCGGCCAGCGTTTTTCCCGTGCCTGTGGGAGAAACGAGCAACAGATTTTCCCCGGCGTCGATGACCGGCCACGCCAGGGACTGAGCCGGAGTCGGTCCGCCTGGATACGATTGGGCAAACCAGCGCCGAACGGCGGTCGATCGGATCGAGCCGTCAATGAACTCGGTTGAAGATCTTCGACGCGATCGAGCGTCCTGATTGCCGAGCTTGCGAGCCATCCGGGCGTCGTCCGACCGGAAGATCGACGCCAGGCGTGATCCGTTCCGGACTTTCGGGGTATCTGACAGGGGCGTTTGTGGTCAGGTATTCTAGTCAGGAGTGAACGAATCGTCGAGCGTGAGCTCATCGATCCGGGCCACGGCCAACCCAACCCAGTCGGCATGATCCGGCGAGAGTCCTGGGCACAGGAACAAAATCCCGGAATCCGTGTCGGGAACGCGTCTCGAATTTCGTCCAAGAGAGTGCGAATGACTCGTCGGAAGACCGTTCCGGGTGGACGACACCAACCGGCCGGCGACTGGATTCAGGTTAAGCGCCGATGACGGGATGGCAGACCTGTTGACGTCGGGTCGGCCCACTGCACCAGGGACTGAAGGAGCCAAGACCGTGGTTCGAGCCGTCCGTCGCACATCTCGAAAGGCTCGACCGGCTCGGGTGGAACTTCTCGAAACGCGGGCAATGCTCGCGACGGACCTCGGCCTGTTCGATCCCCCGAGTGACGTGGAGCCAATCTCGCTCGCCGTTCCGGGCCAGACGATCAATCTCTGGGAGTTGGAGACGCCGGATGTCGTCATCGATCAGGTCCTGGACACGCCTCCGGAGCATTCCCGCGTCACCATGTCGTTTCCCTGGCGGGTGACGTCCTGGCTCAAGGCCGACGAATTGCGGCCAGGGGATCGCCCCTCGTTCCCGGAGGAGGATTTCCCCTCCACGTTCGATCCGGACGCGGCGAGGGTCCTTCCCTCCGATCAGGAGATTCTGTGGAAAGGCTCCATCGTGTCCGGAAACGAGGGCCAGATGTTTCGCATCTCACTCGCCCCGGGAACGCGAGCGATCAACTTTTCCTATGCCGTCCGATTCGAAGATCGGTTCGATGCCAACGTCGCGGCGCTTCGTGTCTCGTTGCGGGATGCCGAGGGTGCCCTGATCGATTCCTGGTGGCTTGACGCCTCGGTCGATCGGGTTGATGCCCGCTTGCTCGCTCTGATCCCTGCGGAGGAGGCCACGTTTTATCTCGGGATCGAAGCTGTAGGTCCGCCTTCCGTGTCGGACACGCCGATTCCGTATGCCCTGAACGTCCGCCCGGCGGTTCATCCTCCCGGCAACTGGTTTCCCGGACCGGGACCGGGACAAAGCCAGGTTGAATCTCCGGTTTTCGGGGACGAGACCCTGAGCCAGGTCGTTCCGTTCTTCGGGGAGGTGGCACGATTCCACCCTCCGATTCTCCTGAGTCTCGACGCCAGCCGAGGTACAGATTTCTCCACGATGGAGGTCGCTTCGGGTCGAGAAACGGCGATGGAACTCATCGCGGGCGAGCCGGGCATAAGCTCTGCGTTTGAGGGAGGACTCATCCGACCGTTACCGACGCAGAGCGCCTCAACCGTGGGTGGCTTTCTTGCCACGGGACCCGACATTCGAGGAGAGCGTGATGTGCCCGATCGGTTCCCTCGGATCGACGAGTTCGCCGACCCCTTGCTGATGGCTTCCAATCCGGTCACCGAAGGTTCCGGGGAATCCGACCGTTTCGGCATCAAGGAGAGCCCCGATCAGGTCGGGGAGTCGTCGGCGTCGGGCTCGGTGGCCGAACTGACGGTCATCCCGATCGAACTGGCGCCGGAAGCCGCGGGACCAGGCATGACTTCGGTGGCCGATGCGGGATCGCTTCCCCTGTTTGTGGCGGGGCTTCGGACCACTCGGGGAACCCCGTCGATTCTCTCCGGCGAGCATTGCTCGCCGCCCATTCCCGACGATCTGGCCGCGTTGGTCGCCGCCACCGACCCACCCGCTCCAGTCAACACCGAGCAACAGTCCGAGGACCCACCTGAAGAGGACCCTGATCCGACCCGACCTCGGGTACTTCGCACGGCCTTGGTTGGAGTCGCGGCGCTGGCCGTGGGGCTGCTTTTGCCCGATCTGACCTCGGAACGGACCTTGATTCGCCTCCGATCCTCACCCGCCCGCGCTCGATGGTGGTTCTTCGGATGAGCCGCAAACCGTGGACTTCCACGAGCTTCGGCCGCGATTTGATTCGAGCCGACTTTCCTGCTTGGTGCAGATGAAGCAGGAATGCGGGGCCCGCGTCTTGCTCTCAACACAGCGAGCCAGGGGCCGTATAATGCGCCGCGATCATGATCTCGGGCAGACCGCTGACGGATTGGCGGTCGAGCGACCCGCAGATGACTCCAAACAGCGATCGTACCCCTCGACTCGAATTTCTCGTCACGGAGGCTCCATCCATGTGCGTGATCGACCGACGCATTCTGTCGCCGGCGGCCCTTGCCCTTCTCTTGTTCCTGGCGGGTGCCGCGATCGCGCAGGCTCCGCCCACCGGCAGGCCGTCAGGGGCCGCTCCGGCTCAGGCCCGAGCGACCCCTTCGGCCAATGATCCGGTCGTGGCGACCTACGAGGGGGGGCAGATCACCCGATCGCAGGTCCTCGAATTCCTCGGCCAGTTTGCCATTCCTCCCGATGCGAGAGAGGAAGTTTATACCACGGGCATCAACGCGCTGATCAATCAGGAACTGTTCGCTCGCTTCCTTCAAGCGCAGAACGTCGCCGTCACGGCGGCGGAACTGGACGCCGAGGTCGCGAAGCTGGGCCAGCAACTTCAGCAGAGTGGTCAGGGAAGCCTGAACAGTCTGATGGCCGAACTCGGACTGACCGAAACCGAGCTACGCGAACGCCTGGCGATGAATCTCCAGTGGGCCAAGTATCTCCGCTCTCAGGCCGATGAAGCCACGCTTCGCGCCTATTTCGAGAAAAACAAGGATCTGTTCACCGGAACGACGCTCCAGGCGAGTCACATTCTCATGCGGGTCGAGCCGGAAGCAACGGATGCCGAGAAGCAGGCTGCCCGGCAAAAACTGGTCGACTTGAAGAAACAGATCGACGAGGGGGCACTCGATTTTGCCGTCGCTGCCGACAAGTTCTCCGAAGACCCAAGCAATCAGGAGGCGCCCGACGGCGGCAACATCGGTTACTTCTCCCGCCGAGGGCAGGTGGTGGAACCGTTCGCCGAGGCCGCGTTTGCGCTGGACGTCGGAGCGGTGTCCGATCCGGTCGAGACCGAGTACGGCTATCATCTCATCAAAGTGACCGACCGTCGCTCGGGTCAGGATGTCACCTTCGAGGAGATTCGAGACGCCGTCGAAGCGGTCTATGGAGAAGAACTTCAGCAATCCATCATTGAAGAGGCCCGGGAAACGGCGAAGATCGACATCAAGCCGATGCCCGAGAACTTCTTCCCCGCCCCAACCCCTGCGGTCGGGATTCCCGGAGCCCCGACCCCGGGAACGGTTCCCGGTCAATCACCCAGGTGATCTCGCGGGATCGCCGCTCGATCGACAAGAACGCCCCCTTCGCTCCTCGATCATCGTGGAGCAAAGGGGGCGAGTGGGTTGAAATTCCAGCCTTCCTGAATCAGCGGGACTGACCCCGGAGCCAGGCGAGCGTATCGGCAATTTGCTGATCGTTCAGCACGATCTGGAAGCCGGGCATCCGATGGCGTCCTTCGCGGAGAATCGTGGCGTAATCCACCGGTCGGAGCAAGACCGAGCGAGCAATCAGGCTAACCCCAAGATCGCCGCCCAATCCGTCCGGACCGTGGCAGGTTGCGCAGTGCTCGGTGAAGACGGCCGCCCCGCGGTCGGCCTGACCTTCGGGAAGGGCGTCGGCATCGGGCTGGGGGCGGGTCGAGGATCGGGCATTGTCGAGCGTTTGCCGATCGAAGACGGGCTCGTCCGATTCGGTCGCGTAGGAGGAGGCCAGGTAAGCCACCAGCAGAGCTGTTTCTTCGGGAGGAACGGGCGCCCCCCAGCCGACCATCTTCTCGACCTCGGCGGCCCACTGCTCGGGAGTGAGACGCTGGGTCTCGATCATCTCGATCGAGTGGCACATCAGGCAGTTGCCTTCGAGACTTCGACGCCCCAACTCGCGCTCGAAGGCCCGTTCGTCATCCCCGGCATCATCCTGTCGAGGGACCGCTTCCGCGTGGACCCGGCCAGGCGAAATGCGTGCCAACGAGCCGGCCAGGACTGTAACCGCCAGGGCAACGGCGACAAGAGCGATTCGTGTCTGCATCACTCGATCCGATCCTCGGAAGAAGAAAGAAGATGGGCGTCAGGCAATCTCGACCGTGATCGCTTCGATCGAATTCCAGAGGTAACCGCTGCGGTTCCAGGGGGATTGTTCCGGCTGGGTCTCACCGTGGGAATCGACGGCTCGGGCCCGGATGGTGTGCGAGCCGCTAGGCGCGTTCCAGACATGTTGCCAGGTCCGCCAGGAGCCTTCCACGTCGGGGCCGGTCAGGGTGGCTGATTGCCAGGGGCCACCGTCGATCGAAACCTCCACCTCGGTGATGCGGCCGGGGCCGGTCCAGGCGACTCCGCTGATTTCCATGGGGCCAGATGAGAGCGTTTGACCATCGCCGGGACTGGTGATCAGCGACTTGACATTCATCGCCGTCACAGGGACCACTTCTCCCTCCGGGTCCTCGATCCAGGAGCCGGGCGGGGCCAGTTCGCGCGGAATCCGGTAGCCGGTCCTCTGGTAAAAGCCGGGGGCTTCCTCGTCGGCCAGGGTGATCTCACGGAGCCACTTGAGCGAGTGATTGGCGGTCCAGCACGGCACGATCAGACGAAGCGGTCCGCCGTGCAGTTCGGGCAGGGGTTCGCCGTTCATGTGGGTGGCGACCATCGTCATCGGATCGACCGCCTTGACCAGCGGGATACTTCGGAAAAACGCCGGGGTTTTCGGATGCGGTGGTCGGTCGGCCCCGAGCAGGTGGACGTGCTTCGCTCCGTCCTTCACACCCGCCCGATCGAGCAGATCAACCAGCCGCACCCCGGTCCATTCCGCGTTGCCGACGGCCCCCTTCGCCCAGGGAATCCCCGGAATGTTCGGGCGGAACAGTCCCCGGCCGTTCCCGGCGCACTGGAGCACGACCGGCCTGGTGATCTGTTCCATCTCGGCCAGATCGTCCAGGGTCAGCGAGATCGGCCGATCGACCATCCCTTTGATCTCGACCCGCCACGGCTCGGAGAGAATCGCCGGCTCGACAAAGTGACTGCGCTTGAAGAACAGATCATTCGGGGTGATCCAGCGTCCCAGGCTTGTAACCGGTGTTTCAGCGTCGAGCGGGACGAGGTTCCGAATGATCAGCTCCCGGTCGGATTCGTTCGCCTCGGCGAACCACCCGAGCGCCTCTGATTCTCGCCAGGCCCAGATGCCGATTCCCGCCGCGGTGCCGCCCAGGGCTCGACGTAAGAGCGATCGGCGGTTTGACTTCGGGATCGCACTCGTGGCTTCCTGGCTCATGACGAATTCTCCGGTCGATCGGTTTCAGGGCCTTCCGGCTGGCGTTTTTTTGATTCTATCCGGCATTGGCCCACGGTCCAATTCCTGCCCAGGAGGACGCAAGGATCACAGATCCGACAGGTCGAGGCGTCCTTGGGCTCGAAGGCTCGAAAACCGCTGGTAGGTGTCGGCGATCCCTTGACCGAGGCTGGTCCGGGGCAGGGGGCCGAGCTGAGCCTGAAGCCGACCTTCGTCGAGACTTGGGGCGATGGGCAACTGATTCGAACCGTGTGAGACGCGGCCTTTCGCCTCGGGAACGACGGATTCGAACGTGGAGACGAACGTTTCGATCGGCACGACATCGCCCCGGACGTTAAAGGCATCGGCCCCCTCGAACGGCGCGTCGAGGGCCCGGACGAAGGCGGCGGCCACGTCCCCGACGTACTGAAGGTCCTGAAGGCCGCCATAGCTGATCGCATAGTCGCGGCCGGCGGCGACAGCCTTGATCGCTTTGGTCGGCTCGCTGGTCATGCCGAAGTCCCGACCGACTCCGTACACGGTCCAGGGACGCAACGCGACGCTCGAAATGCCGTGGTCGAGCCAGTAAACCCGGGCATTAAGCTCGTTGCAGACCTTGTAGGCGCCGTAATGGGTCACCGGGGTGAGGCGGACCTCGTCGGCCAGAGGGGCGCCTCCTGGTTCTGAGGGACCGTGTACCGCGGCCGAGCTGGCGTAGACGACCCTCGAAATCTGATCCTTCAGAACCCGAGCCGTTTCAAAGACCGCCAGAGTGCCGACGACGTTGACCAGGGCTCCCTTGATGGGATCGGCCCGGCAGAGGGGCACCTGCAAGGCGGCCAGGTGGAGCAGCTGGGTGGCTCCGAACTGCTCGGCCGCCTCCCGGACGAGATTCGGATCGGTCACATCGCCAGGAAGAAACTGCACGAGTTCCAGTTGTTCGGGACTGAGCAGCAATTCCAGGCGGTGCGTGTCCCGTTTCAGGTCGAGGATCGCGACCTCATGGCCTCCTTCGATCAGTTGCAGGGTGACCCAGGAACCAATGCATCCGTATCCGCCGGTCATCAAGACGCGCACGCCAATGCTCCTGGCCCGAGGGCCTTCTCATTGTCTCGTTTCGAGTGTTCGAATTTCCGGAGTGTATCGACGCGGGGGTCGCCTGCCCAGCGTTCGCTCCGGCGTCAGCCGGGAATCCGCGTGATCGACTCGAGAGGGACGAACGGCACGGAGATCCTTGAGTCAGAAGGTCTGAGCATTGTGTAAGCTATGCGGTTCGACTGTTTCGGTTGTGTCTGCCGAGGTCACTTCCATGCTGCTGGTTGCCGCGTCGATTCACTGGGGACATGTTCTCATCACGGGATTGGGCATCCTGGTGAGCCTCATCGCCACCATGCATGTTTTGTTGCACAAGAAGGAGACGCGGGCGGCGATCGGTTGGATCGGTCTCATCTGGCTCTCGCCGATTCTGGGAGCGATCGTCTACGTGCTGCTGGGAATCAACCGGATCGAACGGAAGGCCAGGGCGTTGCGGCGGGATCGGCCCTCGGTGCATAAGCTCGACCCGGAAGGCTATACAGATGCCCTGTTAATCGAACGGCTCGGCCAGGATCGTGCTCATCTGGCGACGCTGGCCCGGCTTGGCTGGGCGGCGACGGGACGGCGACTGCTGGGAGGCAATCGCGTCAGGCTGCTCGATGGCGGCGACGAAACCTATCCGGCGATGATTCGGGAGATTGACCGAGCCGAGCGGTCGATCACCCTCTTGACCTATATCTTCCGCAACGACGAAGCCGGGATTCCGGTGGCCGAGGCCCTGTCCCGAGCCCGCGATCGGGGGGTTGAGATTCGGATCCTGATCGACGGCCTCGGCTCGGTCCATGAAGGCGCGCCGATCGTTGAGCACCTGCGAAGCCTTGGCCTCACCGTCGCACTGTTCATCCCCACCCTTCGGCCCGACTGGATGCGTTATGCCAACCTTCGGAATCACCGAAAGGTGATGATCATTGATGGCCATCTCGGGTTTACCGGAGGCATGAACATCCTTGATGACTTTCTGAGTCGACCGCACGAGCAGCGCGGAGTTCATGCCCGCGACACCCACTTCGAGATTTGTGGCCCGGTCGTCACCACGCTGCAGCAATCCTTCGCGGACGACTGGGCGTTTAGCACGGAGGAGATCCTCGACGGTGAGCTCTGGTTTCCTCGCGATCATCCGTGCGAAGGTGACACGATCGCCCGCATCATCGTGGATGGCCCCGACCTGCAAGACAACCCGTTGTCTGCCGTCCTGTTCGGAGCACTTGCGGTCGCTCGGAATTCCGTGTCGATCGTCACCCCTTATTTTATCCCCGACCCTCCGCTCTCAGCCGCCTTGATCTCGGCGGCGCAGCGCGGTGTTGACGTGGAGATTCTCGTTCCCCAAAAGAATAATCATGCAGTTGTTCAGTGGGCTGGAATCCCGTTGCTCGAACCGTTGCTTGAAGCGGGATGCCGTGTCCTGCTTCTGGAACCGCCGTTCGACCATTCCAAGCTGATGGTGGTCGACGATGCCTGGTCGTTCTTCGGTTCGGCCAACTGGGATCCGAGGAGCCTGGTCCTGAATTTCGAGTTGAACGTGGAATGCTACGATCCCGACCTTGCGGCCGAGATCAACCGGTTTCTTGAGGATCGTCGTCGCCACTCTTGCGAGTTGACCCTCGATTCCCTCAGGCGTCGATCGCTTCCGCTGAAACTCCGAGACAACCTTGCCCGGCTGTTCTCACCGTATCTTTGAACCTGGCGATGCCCCGCCGGCGGCGGCCCGCTTGTATCGCGTCCTGGGCCATTGCCGTTCATCAGGAGTTCCGTTCGTGAGTGACTCTACGAGTTTCCTGGAGATTCCGGTCGGGCTGGAACAGATCCGCGAGGCCGCCGATCGCCTGAGCGGTCTGGCCCATCGGACTCCGGTTCTGACCTGCTCGGCGTTGGATGAGCGGGTTGGCGCCTCCGTTTTTCTGAAGTGTGAAAACTTCCAGCGGATTGGTGCGTTCAAGTTCCGAGGAGCGATGAATGCCATCCTGCAACTCTCGGACGACGAGCGACGAGCCGGAGTCGTCACGCATTCCTCAGGCAATCATGCCCAGGCGATTGCGCTCGCGGCGAAGCTCGCGGGAGTACCGGCCTGCGTGGTCATGCCGCATACGGCGCCGAGCATCAAACGCCAGGCGACCGAAGGGCATGGGGCTCGTGTCGTCTCCTGCGAGCCGACCGTTGCGGATCGCGAAGCAACGGTTGCCCGCTTGATCGACGAGCATGGTTACACACTCGTTCATCCCTACGACGACTGGCGCGTGATTGCCGGAGCCGGGACGGCCGCCCTGGAACTGATCGAGGACGCCGGGCCGCTCAACGTTGTCATGGCTCCCATCGGCGGTGGAGGCTTGATGGCCGGAACCTGCCTGGCGACGGCCGGATCGAGCCCCTCAACCCGGCTGGTCGGTTCCGAGCCAAGCCGAGCCGACGACGCGAGGCGATCTCTCGAACTTGGGCAGATCCAACCGTCGGACAACCCGAAGACCGTGGCCGATGGCCTTCGTACGTCGCTCGGTTCTCGCCCCTTCGCGGTCCTCTCGCGTCACCTGGAGCGGATCGTCACCGTAGAAGAATCAGAGATTCTTGAAGCGATGCGCTTCATCTGGGAGCGTTTGAATCTCATCATCGAGCCCTCGTGTGCCGTGCCGGTCGCCGCGTTGCTTGCCCACCGCGTTCCGGAGGTCCGTGGGGCTCGGGTCGGAGTCATTCTGACAGGTGGGAATGTCGACCTCGACCCGATGTTTCAGTCACTCGCCGAACGCTGGCTCGGCGAGGGTCGTTGACAGAGTTTCATTCCCGGCCTAGCCTTCTCGTGAGAGTCTCTGAGAATGCTGTTTGACCGGGAAGCGTTCTGCTCCTCCTACCAAGAGAAAGCCCGATTCGATGCTCGCTCGATGGTTCACTCGAATCGTGTCTGACGATTCCGCGGTCTCGGCAGTCGAGTACGCCTTGGTGCTCGCGCTGATTGCATTGTTCTGCGTCTCCGTGATCTCTGCGCTGGGTGACGCAACTCAGAGACCGATGCAGGTGATCACGGAGCTTTTCTTGAGTGGTTCCGAGATGTAACCGATCGGATCCAGTCGGTCATCTGGTCGAGGACTTCCGGTGCGATGGTCTCTTCGATCGACCCATATTCGGTCGGAGAGCCGCTCTCGGTGTGCTGAAAGAGATGATTCAGGCCAGGCAACAGAACCACGCTTGACTGGGGATTGCCACTCTCTCGGAGGGCGGCTTCGACCTCAGGCGCATTCTGGGTCGGATCGACTTGAAGATCCTTCTCGCCGAACAGAGCAAGAACCGGACAGGTCACCTGCCGGAGGGCCGGCCTCGGGTCATACGTCAGAAAGAAGCGGAACCAGGGGCGTTGCAACTCGGAGGCGGAGAGCGCGAGCGCCACGTCCGACTCTTCCATTGCAGTGCGTTGTTCGGGACTCAGGACTTCGAGCGCCTCACGGGTCAACGCTTCAATTGCCTCGGTGTCGAGGGCCGCGGCCTTGCCCGATGCCGGTGGGGCCGTCAGCTCGTCCAGAACCTTGACCTGAAACGCGACCAGCTCATCGGGAAGTCCCGAGGCCCGGGCGATCAGGTCGGTTTGCCGCAGGATGATCTCCCGGCCGGTCACACCGGTTCCGGCAAGCAGGACCAGAAACGCGACGTCCTCGGGAGCCTTGATTGCTGCTAGGGGACCGATGACCCCTCCTTCACTGTGGCCGATGATGCCGATGGTCCCCGAATCGATCTCTGGCCGATTCCGCAGAAACCGCACGGCGGCGAGGGCATCGGTGGCGAAGTCTTCCGTGGTGGCCGAGGCGTGATCCCCCTCAGACTTCCCGACCCCTCGATCATCGAACCGCAGCACGGCGATGCCCGCGCGGGTCAGGTGATCGGCGATGACCAGGAAGGGCTTGTGCCTCACGATCGTCTCATCCCGATCTTGCGGACCGGAGCCGCTCACCAGCACGGCCGCCGGAAACGGCCCGTCTCCTTCGGGGATCGTCAGGGTGCCGGCGAGCTGAATCTCGGCGGCCGGATTGGCGAATGTGACCTCCTCGACCGCGTAGGGAAACGGCGGTTCTGGATGCTGCGGACGGTTGAGCGTGCTCGTCGCCTCGACCTTTTCGAGAGACAACGGGAGGCTCAGGATGGATTGCGTCCACTGTCCCTCGATCCGGGTGCGATCGTCGTTGATCGTGCCTTCAAACGAGCCTCCGATGGATTTGACCTCGAATCGGACGGCCTTGTTCTCGACTGAGATCGCGGTGACGGGGATTCCCTTCACGTCCTGATCGATACTGTCGAAGACGGCCCGGCGCGTGTCCGGCGACCCCTTGACGGGTTCCACGCGAATCGCCACGCGAAGC
This sequence comes from Tautonia marina, assembly GCF_009177065.1. NCBI lineage: Bacteria > Pseudomonadati > Planctomycetota > Planctomycetia > Isosphaerales > Isosphaeraceae > Tautonia > Tautonia marina. The sequence goes on along the minus strand of NZ_WEZF01000017.1, from coordinate 46,722 downwards.
GTCTGGCCGAGCGGCAGCTCGATCGGCCCTTGCCAGATGCCAAGCAACACTTCCGGGGCATCGACGGGCCGAGGGAGTTCGTCTTCCGGAGTGAGGGTCAGGGTGATCGGGTTTGCTCGGCCACCCTGGTGAAATGTTCCTTTGATCGTCTGACCATCCTCGGCCAGCGTTCCCTCAAAGCTTGCCGCAACGGTCTGGCTTTCGAACTGGAGCGTCCGATCGTCGAGGGAAATCTGATCGACCTTCAGTCCAAACGACCCCTGATCGGGGCTGTCCAGAGTTCCAGCCAGTTCTCCTTCGTCGGTCGAGGTCACGTGCAAGACGAGGATCAATTCGATCGGACCGACCTTCAACGTGCCGACCCAGTGGCCAAGGACGGGAGACGGTTCGTCCTGGACGGTTCCCGGCACAGCCGAGGTCAACAACGCGGTTGCAAGGATCAGCGAGGTCATCGGAATACCCAGGAGGCCCATCGACGGGAAAAAAAGACGTTCAGAGTGGCTCGGCGAGCCCCTCCTCGCAAAATCGACGCGAAGACTTGGTTTCTTCGTTAGGCTTGCGTCATTATTGAAGGCGGATCAAGCCCGCCTCGTCGGTGAACGTCCCAACCGAAACGATCGAGAGGTCAACCCGATGCCGACCACCGGGCGATCGTTGGCTCCGGGACTCGTTGACGGCCCAACCGGCTGGCGGCTTGCCCCGGAGGGAGCAGCGATCTTCGAGGCCGATCAGGTTGCGATTGTCGCCGATGTGCACCTCGGCTACGAGTGGGCGAGAGCTTCGGGGGGCGATATTGTGCCGTCGCATTCGCTCGGAGAGACGATCAACAAATTCGATCGCCTGCTCAATCGCGTGCCGGTCGATCGGCTCATCGTCGCCGGGGATGTCACCGAGTCGGCTGCGCCGTGCCCAAGGACGGCTCGATCGCTGGCCCGCCTCCGAGCCTGGTTTGCCGAGCGTCGAGTCGAGTTTCTCATGATCGCCGGCAACCACGACCCGCGCCGACGCCCCCCCTTGCCGGAATCGATTACCGTGGGAGGCTGGACGATCGCCCACGGCCACCGCCCGATTCCCGGCGACCGGATCGTCTTCGGCCATCATCACCCCACCTTGAAGGCGGCCGGGCGATCGGCTCCGTGCTTCCTGTTCGATGACCGGACCATCGCGCTACCGGCCTTCTCGGCGAACGCGGCGGGGCTGGATGTGGGATCGGCTCCCTTGCCCAGAGCGCTGCAAGCAGGCACCTTGCGATGTGTCGCGGGGACAGGATCGGAACTGCTCGACTTCGGCCCGCTTGCGGAGTTGCGTGCTCGACTTGCGACCCGGAACGGCTGAACCTGACTCAATCGGTCAGCGTCGCTCGCGTCGTCGTCGGGCAGATTCGAGGTTGCTTTGCAGATCGAGCACGACCAGCAACTCGGTTTGCGTCGGGCCGCCGAACCCGAGGTTGAGCGGCCCCCCTTTGTTCATGAAAATCCCCGGGAGAATTCCGGCCGAAATGAGCAAGGTTTTGTCCAGCGGCCACTTGGGGATGGTCTGGTTGAGCCGGCTGTGGGCGACCTCCGGCACGTCGAGATCCATTTCGGCCGGGCCGATCTGGCGGGGGACGATCACGCGGGTCAGATGTTTCCGCTTGACGACCGTGGCCCGCAAATCGACCGCCAGATCAACCGAGGTGCCATCGTCTCTGAGCAACGGGCTGGCCCGGAGCTCCACCCCTTCCTCAATGGCGTCGATGGTCGGCTCGAACCCAATCTGCACCGTGTTCGAGCGGTCGAGTCCCCCTCGATAGGTAATAGGGTCCTTCAGACCGGTTCGAAGACTGAGCGTCTGGCCGTTGACGATGGGTTCCTTCCGCTCCTCAACGAGTCGGAACGACTGGCTCAGCGCCATGGTGGCCATGAGCTGTTCCGTCAGGCTCGGGTCGACCAGCCAGGCTTGCTGCCCTTGAGGGCCTCCCCGGCCCTGAGTGCCCAGCCGAACGGGTTCGAGGCGCGAAAAGACGTCGAGCCGCCACTTGGGATCGATCGCCGCGACGATCCGAACGCGGAGCGTCAACACGTCGAACCAGGCATCGACGAATCGCTTGTAAACCTCATTGACCTTGGCGATCACCTCTTCGCGGTGAAAGGCACGAAGCTGCTTTGAGGTCGCACTCAGGACCGCGAGATCCCCGCTGTGCCAGATCTCCGACCCGGTGTGCCGAAACACCCACTCGACCAGTGCCGTCTCGGGTTTGGCGGTATCCCGGGAGTGGGGCAGGGCCGTGTACGGGGCGATGTTGAAGATGCCCCAGCCAAGCCCCTGTTGCTTGATCTGAGAGGGAGGCGTGAACGGCAGGTCCTCGGACGGGTCCGAGCCGCTTCCTCGCCCGATCTCCGGGGCGAGGGGATCGGTACCGATCCCGAGCAGATCGGGATCGAGCCCTGGCTCATCGACGGTGTCCTGGGCCGGTCGGAAGCCCGAGGATCGACGATCCTGGCCCCGAGCCATCCGCCCGATCAGACCGCCGAGCATCATCGTCGAGAACAAGGCCATGCGGCGATTCATGCCAGTGGCCTCCTTGCCTGCTGGCGGTGCAGTCGCGACGGATTCCAAGGGGCGATCCCGTTTCGTGTGGCCGATCGGCGCGGATTCACCCCACCGTGTGCGTTGCAAACCTTAGCGAATCGAGCCAGGAGCACAAGGCCGATTCGATCGTCAGGGATTGGGGTTGGCTCGTCTGGTTCGGAGGTCGGGTACGAAGGTCAGTCGTTCCAACCGTCCCAGGTCAAGCGGAGCGTTTCTGGCAAGACACGACCGGCGGCCTGATAGCCGTGATAGCTATCGTCGGTGACGAAATCGACGTCGTAACCGGTTTCCGACAGGGCGGCGTGCATCCGGATGTTGGCCTCCCACCAGTTGCCGAAGCGATTGATCAGATCATTGCGGCCATCGTGCAGGACGACTTTGACGATCGGCTTGCGCTCCGAATTCCGGACGATCTCGGGGTACGCACCTCCCCCCCGGATGTTCGTGAAGCTGCCGATGTGCGAGCAGACCCGACCAAACAGATCCGGCCGCTCCCAGGCGACCGTGAACGCACAGATGCCTCCCGACGACGCCCCACCAATGGCCCGAAACGACGGATCATCGCGCAGGGTAAACTCCGACTCCAGTCGGGGGATGACCTCGTCGGCCAGGAAGGTCGCGTAGCGATCGCTCAGGGTATCGTACTCAACGCTCCGGTTTCGCGAACCGTCGTCGTTGACGCCCGGATTCAGCAAGGCCAGGATCGTCACCGGCATGGCTCCATCGGCGATCAGGTTCTCGACAACTGTGCCGACATGCTCGCGCTTGTACGCATCTCCGTCCTGGAAGACCATCAAGGCGGCCGGTTCGGAACCGTCGTACGCACTGGGAATGAAGATCCATCCGGTGCGATCGTTGTCGAAGACCTCGCTTCGGAAGGAGAACTCGCGGAACGTCCCGTACTCCTGGCCCGGCCGCTCAGACGACTCGGGGGGATACGCCCACCCGGGCATCTCGATCGACCCACCACCGATTCGGTCGTCTCCCAGAGTCAACTCGTAATTGAATTTCTGGTCGTTGGCGACCTCCAGCACGATTGCCCACAGTCCGGTATCACCGATCGGCTTCAGGTCCCGGCCCTGTTGTCTCGTGACCATCCCTTCGAGCCGAGGGGCGGGATTGGCGTCGCTCGGGGCGGCTACAATAAACGCGGCCAGTCCCTCGTTATGGAAATGCGCTCCCCGAGCCAGATCGGCTGTTTCGGGAAGGCGTTCTCGAATGCGATTGGCCAGCCGATCGCTTGCCTCTGCGGTGATGGGGGAACGCAAGGCGTCTCGCAATTCCGCCGCAGAAATTGGGTCGGACTCCAGAATCATCGCAAGCAGGAGGGAGAGGATCATGAGGGGATCTCGCAACATCACGGGGCGGACACGTCACGGGCCTCCCCGACGGCTCATCACCAGATACGCCGGGACACCCGCGAGGATGATGCCGAGCCCGACAATCGACTCGGCGAACGTCTCTTGAAGCATGTTGCCGAGCAGCAACGCGGCACCGGCCAGGTAGATGATTGGCGTGATTGGGTAGCCCCACGTTCGGTAGGGGCGGTTCAGGTCGGGCCGGGTTCGCCGGAGAACGAAGACGGACGCGACGGTCAGGGCATACATGAACGTCGCGCCAAAAATCACGTAAGAGAACAGAACATCATAAAGAGGTGTCTGATTGAGTTTCACCCAGGCGTTTCGGAGCCAGACCGGCAAGCCGCTCTCCGTACCTGGCGCCTCGATCACCAGGAAGATGGCTCCGGCGGCCGTCAGAAGCGCTGCCCAGGCGGTCTGAATGATGATGGCGTTGGCCGGGGTATGGAACCTCGGATGAACATGGCTAATCGAGTGCGGGAGCAATCCATCTCGGGCCATGGCGAAATATGCCCGAGGGCCGGACAGGGCATTCCCATTCAATGCGATGAAGATCGACCCCATCACGACCAGGGCGATGAGCCAGGCACCGGGCAGGCCGAACAACCGAACAAAGAACGCCCCCGCCACATTTCGGCCGTCGGGCGGCTGCGCGACATCGGCCATCGGCAAGACCAGGTGATACGAGAGTGTGACCCCGAGATACACGGCAATCAGGGTCAGGGTTCCCAGAATCGCCGCTCGGGGAATGTTCCGCTCGGGTTCCCGGATCTCCTCAGCGAGTGCGGTAATGTTGATCCAACCGTCGTACGTCCAGAGTACGCCGACCATCGCTGCGAGCATGGCCCGGGTGAGTGAGCCGCTCAGGTCCGTCGGCCACATGGGGGAGAGGTTGTCGGTCCGGGCCACTCCCATCAGGAAGGGCAACGGGAGCAGGATCATGGCGACCATTGTGCCGACCTTCAGCACCGTGCCGAGGACCTGCACACCCCCGCCGACCTTTGCGCCCAGGACGTTCAGGATGGCCAGGGTCGTCATCGCCAGGATGGCCACGCCCGCTTCCCAGGCCGCCTTGGGAATGCCGTTCGGGGCCGGCACCACCTCTCCGAAATAGAGCGCAAATCCGGCGGCCAGGGCCGCGACCGAGCCGGATCGGATGACCAGGAATTCGGTCCAGCCGAAGAGGAAGCCCGCGAGCTTGCCGAACGCCTCCCTCAAATACACATACGGCCCACCGGCTTGTGGGAGCATCGCCCCCAGCTCGGCGACCGTCAGGGCTCCGGCCAGCGTGAGCAAGCCTCCGGCGATCCAGATGGCAATGATCAGACTGATCGACCCGAGGGTTCCCGCGACCCTCGCCGGCACGATGAAGATGCCCGAGCCAATCACCGATCCGACGATCGCGCTGTACGCAGTTGCTGGTCCCAGAACGCGAGGCAAAATCGGGCGGCTGGCTTTCGTTGGATCGGTCAACATTCGAGCATGCTCTTGTGGGAAAGCGATTCTGCGTATTGGAGACAGCAGGCGGGGCAGGAACACGTCCTCCGATCCCTGGCTCAATCCTCGTCCCGTGCGGCCTGTTCCGCTTCAGACATGACGGTCATGGCGGCCTTGATTCGATCGATCAGGATGGGCACCTGTTCGTTCATCAGATCCTGATGAGTTTCTTCGATCGCTTGTCGGACACCCGGCAAGGGCCAGCTTGCATAGCCCGTCGTCAGGCCGGGAGCATAGATCGCATGACGGAAGAACGGACGGCCTGGGAGCCCGCCCTCGATCAAGAACGCCCGTTCGACACGCATCAGGGCATCATTGACACGGCTCAGCGTGTCCTCGTCCGGACGATCCTCGCGAGCCGCCAGGGCGGCCGTCGCCTCATCGAGCGCAGCGGCCTGTTCCTGAAAGTCCTGAATGGCCTGGGACAGCTCGACCAGACCCTCGAACCGGATCGGCGGTTCGTCGTCGCTCGCCAGCGTCTTGCGAGCCACCATCTCGCGGAGCCGGTTCAATTCGTCTTCGAGCGCCTCGCCGTAGGGGGTGAAGGTCAAGGGAGCCACCTCGGCCGACGAAGCTCGCAAGAGGATCAACGTGTAGAGCTTGGCCGCGGTGGTGTGCCTCGTGAAACTCGGGTCGCCGAACCGTTCCATCCAGAAGAAATCATCATAAATGGAATGATAGACTCCATAGCGGCCACCGAAATCGACGTTCAGCGCGGGGATGCCCAGGTGGTCGACGAAGGCCGTGTAATCGGACCCCGAGCCCAGCGGCTTGAGCCTGGCGGAGAAGGGCGGCAGCTCAGGCTCCGGGTCATTGGCGTCAAGGTCGGGCAAATTCAAGCGAACCGACTTCGCCCACGCCGATCGCTGCTCCTCTAGCCAGACCTCCCGCAAGGATCGGCCGGAGGACGGCTCGATCACGTCCGCGGCGGCCGAGAGCATCAGGTCGCGGAGTGACGGAACGCCATCAATGTCGAGGTTCGGACCGGAGACGGCCGAATCGACGTTGAGCATTATCAGGCCCTTGGCGTCGAGTTCGTCGCGATGTTCGTCGGCCCATTCGGTCGAGCCCACCAGGCCGTATTCCTCCGCGTCCCAGCTCGCATAAACAAGCGTTCGTCTCGGACGCCAGCCAGCCTTAGAGGCTTCACCGAGGGCCCGGCAGGCTTCCAGGGTGGCGGCGGTGCCGCTTCCCGGATCGACGGCGCCGTAGGTCCAGGCGTCTCGGTGGTTGCCGACCATCACCCAGCGGTCGGGCTCGATCTCCCCCGGCAAGGTGGCGATGACGTTGTGAATCGTCTTGAGGCTGTATTGGGTCCGGACCGCCAGTCGCACTTCGACCGGACCCGGCCCGACGTGATAGGCCAGGGGCAGTCCCCCTTGCCAGTCTTCGGGGACCTCGGGACCGGCAAGGGCTTCAAAGATTGGCTGCGCGGCCTCGTAACTGATGGGGAGCGACGGGATCGCGGCGAAGTACTCGTTGCGATCGAACCCGGTTTCCTCCTCCCAGATGGCGACCTGATCTGGGTGAACCGTGTAGAACATGCTGGGATCATCAAGCGACCCCGGCGCCTTGCCCGCCAGCGGGAACCCGAAATGGCGGTCGAACGGCAACCGATCGGCCCCCTTGACCGACGGGCCAAATGGGGTCGAGGGGTCTCCTGGCCCGAGCGACAGGAACTGGACGCTCCCGCGCTGGATTGCTGAGGGGGGCCGGAACGGGCCGTTGGGATAAATGTTCCCTCGGGCGTAGCCGTCGTCGATGGGATCGGAGTACAGCAACACGCCAATCGCCCCCCGACGCTGGGCGTTCAACACCTTTAAGCCCCGAAAGATCGCCCCGTAGCGTGCCAGGACGATCTTGCCGGCCACATCGATCCCCAGGTTCTCCATCGCCTTGAAGTCGGCGACCGTTCCGTAATTCGCATAAACGATCTGCCCGGTCACGTCTCCCGAAATTCCGTAGCCGTGGAAGGCGGGCCAGGCGTTTGGGCTCGCTGAGTCCTTGTCGAGCGGGTTCGGGTCTTCGATCACCTTCAACTCCACCCGGTCGGGGTGAAGGATGGTGACGGACGTCAACCCGTCCGGCTCGTTGAGCAGAACCTCGTACTCGGCGAACTCTGCCTCCCAGCCCCATTCGCGGAGCCTGTCCCGAACATAGACGGCCGTCTCGTAACCAGCGACGGTCCCGGCCTCGTGCGGTTCCTCGGTCAGGCGGCGGAGGATCGCCCGCGCCGAATCCGGATTCGGAACGGTCAAGGCAAGGGCTTCCACCTCGGCCAGTGTTTCGGCCGCTGCCGCTGAGACTCCCGGAGGGCGCGGGCCCTCTGCTCGACCGGAGGCGGGAGTCGCCATCAGCAACCCAAGCAGAAAAGAGAGCCCGAGGAAACGGGGAAGAGACGCGGATCGATGCATCGGCTCTAGGCTCCGAAACGACGGGGCGACTTGACAGAGAACGCCGCAAAGGGTCATCCTCAGTCCAACAACCCGAGACGGGGCTCTCGTGATCTGAGCAGGATACGGCCCGTTTTCGACCGACGCCAGCCCCTCCGATCGGATCGTCGGTCCTGCCGATCCGCTCCGAACCGTTCAATTCCCCGGACGTCTTCGTCGAGGCTCGTTGCGAATGTCCATTCTGCCGTTGCTTCTGACGCTCGGAATCCTGGGCAATGCCGGTCTCCAGGATTCTCCCGCCGAGGGAGAAGCCATCAATGCCCGCTACGAGGTCGATCTCCTCGGCAAGAGCCGTGTCGTGTTTGCCTTGCCTCCAGGGCCTCGGACCATCCGAACCTTCCGGTGGGTTCCCGCCTCCGGTTCCTCCGACTCCTGGAAATCAGCTCGGCTGCGCCTCGTCTGGGATGGCGACGACCCGGAACGCGCGGGGGTTGACGTGCCGCTTGGCCGGTTCGTCCGCACGGACGACGATCTCCCGGCCGAGTTCGCCACTGATCGCGTGATGCCTTACCGTCGAACCGGCCGTTTGGTGCTCGATGCCGAAGGGGCGGTGCGCGGTTCGCTCCGGCTCGAAACCGCTCCAGGGGCAACCTCACTCGACGACCGGGGCTATCTTCGAGCGAAACTCCAGGCCAAGCCCAACGCGGCGGAGGATCGCCCGCCGTTGAATTCGGAAAACGTTTCCGAAATTCCCGAGGGTGGATCGGGACCTTTCGTGCGATACTGGTACGACCGCGAACCAGGTCCCCCTGCATCGCGCCGGTCAGAATGATCGAAGTCACTTCCCTGCCCGTTCTGTCAGTCGTGCGTCGAGGTGTCTCAAGGCCCCTATCGTCCGGCGGCTGCCTTCTGCGGAGCCGGGGGAGATCTTCTCATGCCGCTCTCCGTCACCATCGGTGGTGCCAAAGGAACCTTTGCGGATCGGGTCGGGAGCGAGGTGGCTCGCGTGCTCGATCGGGCATTCGGGGCCGAGGGTGACTGGGAAGGCGTGGCCGTTCGCCACTTTGGCGAATTGACCGTGGATCTCCTTGCCGATCTTCGCCGCCGAGCCGCCGAAGAACTGGGCGAAGACGCTGTGCCGAACCTCTCCGGCGTTATGGGAGCCAAGACCGGGGTGTTCCTCCCCGCCCACGTCCAGACGATCACCCTTCCCCTGTCCGAAGGCGGATCGCTCCGCTGTGCGAGTCTTCCTGGACTGCGAGACGAACTGGCCGAACTGGCCAAATGCTGGGACTTACCCCTCGACGATGCGGCCTTGCTCGACTTGCTCCGCGTGGCCGACGACCCGGAAGACGGCCCCGTCTCCGAGCCCCTTGAGGTCGTTACCTTCGCCCGCCTCGCCCTGGCCGCCAACGAGGCCGTCCGGCGCGATTGCCCGCTCTGGCTCCTCGATTGAGCCTTGTCTGGCTGGCTCCGAAGTCGAGCGGCCCGACGCAAGCACTCAAAACGCGTAGCGAATGCCGCAATACGGCAAGGTTTTGCGCAAGAGTGCCTCGAACTGTTCGACCAGGTCCCCTTTCAGGCCGCGCTGGTAGCGAACATTCCGCCCTCCGGTTTCGGAGATCTTCGCCTCCTGAAGCTCGGGCACCCAGAGCAAGTCCTCGGCCCTCGGGTGCCAGCGCAGGTTCACCTCGTGCAAGCCGTCGTGGTGGGTCAGGAAAATGACCTCCGCCCGCAATTGCCGGCGAGCCCGGGGGCCGATCGCGTCGTCGATGTTTGAGAACAGTTCCGCGTAATCGTCGAGCCATCCTTCGTAGTACACAACCGGGCTGAAGTTCAGATGAACCTCATACCCGGCCTCGACAAAGTCGTCGATCGCGGCGATCCGATCCGCGATGGATGACGTGCGAATGTCCAGCAGTTTCGCCACGATCGGCGGCATCATGCTGAACCGGAGACGTGTTTTGCCGCAGGGGTCGTAATCGAGCAAATCACGGTTCACAAACTTCGTGGCGAACGACGCCTTCGCGTTCGGCAGGCGGCGAAACAAGGAGACGAGGTCCCGAAGATTGTCCGAGATCAACGCATCGACCGAGCAATCCCCGTTCTCGCCGATGTCGTACACCCACTGCCAGGGATCGACCTGATTCGGGGTGACTTTGTCTCCCTGTCGAATCGCATGCCGCTCGATCGCCTGTCCAATCGCGTCGATGTTCACAAACGTACTGATTGGATTGGCATATCCTTTACGCCTCGGCACATAGCAGTAGGCACAGGCCATCGCGCAGCCATTCGAGAACCCCGGCGCGATGAAGTCGGCCGATCGACCGTTGGGACGGATTTCCATCCCTTTGCGAACACCCAGGACCAGCGTGGACTTTTTGATCCGAAGCCAGTCCTCCGCGTTCCCCTCGTTGCCGTGTAGGCCGGGAATGTTCCAGTGCGAAGGAACAACAATGCGCTCGGCATTCGGGAAGCGATCGAGGATTTCTCGGCCCCTTGGTATCTCTGGGATCGAGGATTCCAGGTATATCGTCCCGACATCCAGCATCGCGGCCGGAAGGGCAGGCGCGGATCGTGTCGGCATCCTTCGGTCCCTTCATCCTTGAAACCGAGAAGGAATTGCGGCTCGTTTCTGGGCGCAGATCGGCCGTTCCGGTCGGCCCCGCCGCCAGGGATGATTGTAGACAGGCGTCCAGATATCGTCGAGCCGGGGGCGCAGATCAGTTCCCCGTTGCCCTCCGCCGGGGAAGATTCTGGGGAATCGGGCTCGGCGCGGTGATCGTGACCTGCGGATTGGAGTTCAAGAGGTGGGCACTGCTCTGACCCGACTGGATGGTGTCGAAGTGGACCGGGGGCGAATGCGGGGGCAGGGGATTGCTCCGCTGCCGGAATCGATGGGCCAGTTCCTCGCTCCGGGCACGTTCCCGGGCCCGTCGCTTCTGGATCTCCATGATCTGCATCATCACCATCCGAGGGCTGCTCCCCCCCGAGGCACCTACGTTCGAATAGATTTGAGCCTGTCGCGTGTTGTACATGGTCCAGTAGACGCCATACAGGTTGTCGTTGGTCCGGTGGATGACCTGCTGTTGCATCCCTCGCATCGTGGCCGCGCGATTGGCGTTCATCGACTGGATCATGGCGTTCGTGCGGTTGACCGACGCGATCGCCCCGGTCATCGGCTGGCCCCCGCCCCCGTATCGGGCGGCGACCGGGCTCATGGAGGACATGGCCCCGTTGGTCCGGACGATCGACTGTTGCGTCGCGTTCAGATAGCGGTCGGCCCCCCCCAACGTCTGCGCCCCGACGGCCGATGCCATCACGACGGGACCCATCAGCGACGCCAAGAAAATCGGCAGCGGTCGTGTGGCTGTCATGGCTGGCCTCCGGGGGAAACGCTCGGATGGGGGCGGAGATCCTTGGAGTCGCAATGCAAGCATGATTCTAGGGCCTGGCGCAGCAGTTCGGCAAGCAATCTTTCCCTTTGCACCCCGTCATGGATCGGGGCGCCGGGCACAGAAGGGTGCAAGACACTTCGCTTGCCGAGCCGGGCCGGATCTGCTACGACACCTGCCGGATCCGCTGCGGTTCGAACCTGCAAAGCCTGGGCCGGGGGTGGTTGCGTGATCGGGAATCGGATCGATCTGGCCTTCTCCGGCGACCTGACCGACCCGTGGGTCGCGGCCCTCCACGAGGCGATCCGGGGCCTGTCCCCCCGGATCCTCGGGGCGGAGCTGCCCGAGGACGGGGCGGCGGGGCCGACCCCCTCGGTCCTGGTGCTCCATCGAGGAACCCTCTCGGTGACCGAGGCCGATCGCCTGCGACGGCTCCGGGACTCCGATCGGGCGCCTCGGGTGATCCTCGTGGTCGGCCCCCACGCCAGGTATCACCAGATCATGGCCTGGTCGGGGCTGGTCGATGTGGTCTTGCCCGAGGCGACCGCGAGCGAGACGATCGCCCGACACGTCGGGCAGCCGGGGCCGCCCCGGAGCGTGCCGCCCCGAGCCCGCCCGATCGCCCTGGCCTGCGGTCATTGGGAACTGGGCCGCATGGTCGAGGACACGCTCCGCGAGGCCGGTTACGCCCCGAGACGCGCGCGGGACAATCCCCTGCTCGGGCCGGAACCCTGGGTCGTCTGGGACGTTCCCGTGCTCGATCCCGACTGGTCGACCCGGCTGGCAACGGCCGCGCAGCGGCGCGGGGTGATCGCCCTGCTCGGCCTGGCCGATCGGGAGACGGTCGCCAAGGCCCGAGCCAGCGGAGCGATCGCCTGCCTTGATCTCCCGTGTGATCCCGACGACCTGATTTTCGTGCTCGATCGTCTCACCGCGTCGCGGCGTGCGGCCGCACCACGCCGAGACGCGTCTCACCCGCACCGACCTCGATCGTTCGATCGGCAACCTCGTGTCAGAACGCAGTAACGAGGGGACGAGTTTCGCAGGGGCCTCTTCGCCAAGAGCACGCTGGCAGCAGGTTGCCGGTTGGGATAGGCTCTGCGTTGGGTTCGTCCCCTTGAGACTCGTCGAGATGTCACGCAACACGGAGACACACCGGAATGACCCCTCGCCTTTCGAGACGATCGCTGCTCGGGGCTGCCTCGGCCCTTGGCCTGACCTGGAGTGGCTCGCGAGCGAGTGCGGCCGACGCCCGACCGGCGGTCCTCGGAGGAACCCCGGCGCGCACGGCGTCATTCCCGAACTGGCCGATCTTCGGTGATGAGGAGATCTCAGCGCTGGTCGATGTCGTCCGGTCGGGGGCCTGGTATCGGGGCAGCGGGAATCGGGTCGAGCAGTTCGAGGCCGCCTGGGCCGATCGCCTCGGGAGCAAGCACTGTGTGGCGACGGCCAACGGAACAAGCGCCCTGATCACTTCGCTCAATGCGCTGGAGATCGGCCCGGGAGACGAGGTGATCGTTCCGCCGTACACCTTCGTCGCCACGATCAACGCCGTCTTGATTCAGCATGCCTTGCCCGTCTTCGTCGACGTGGACCCGGAAACCTCGCAAATCGACCCGAGCAAGATCGAGGCGGCCATCACCGATCGGACGCGAGCCCTGATGCCGGTCCATATTGGCGGGTCGCCGGCCGACATGGACGCGATCATGGCCATTGCCTCCAAGCACGGCCTTCCCGTCATCGAGGATGCCTGCCAGTCTCACCTGGCCGAGTGGCGCGGCAAGAAGGTCGGCACGATCGGCGACCTGGGCTGCTTCAGCTTCCAGGCGAGCAAGAACCTCAACTCGGGGGAGGGGGGAGCCGTGATGACCCAGGACCCTCGCTTGCAGGCCGAGTGCATGAGCTTCCAGAATAACGGCCGATCCGGTCCAGGGATGCCCGGCATCTTTGCCCGCAATGGGGCCAACCTCCGGCTTACCGAGTTCCAGGGGGCCATGCTGATGGCCCAGATGACCCGGCTCGATGCGCAATCGAAACAGCGCGAACAGAACGCCGCCATCCTGACCGAATCCCTCAACGACATCCCGGGCGTCACCCCCGCTCGGATGTACGAGGGCTGCACCCGCAACGCCTATCACCTCTATATGTTCCGCTACGACCCGGATCAGTTTTCGGGCCTCTCCCGCGCTGGCTTCCTCAAGGCCCTCGCGGCCGAGGGGATTCCGGCCTCCGGTGGTTACAGCCCGCTCTACGACGAGCCGTTCCTTCGCCGCGCGCTCGATTCCCGAGGCTTCCGCGCCGTCTATTCCACCCAGCAACTGGCTGACTACGACGATCGAATCGACTGCCCCGGAAACGATCAACTGTGCCAGGAAGCCGTCTGGTTGACTCAGACAACACTGCTCGGAGGGCGAGAGGACATGGATCAAATCGCCTCGGCGATTCGCAAGATCCGAGAACACTCCGGCGCCATCGCCGCCCTCTGATCCAACCCTCGTTACGAAACACCGTGTTCTGGTCGATTCCGAGGCCCGCCCTTATCAGGGGGTCGGCCTCGGAATCACGCGAAACCGGGAGGATCGACCACGGAATCCGCAACATAAGAGGCATTCTTGTTGCGATTGATCGTATCATCCACGGCCTGAACGACACTCTGGCCGAGGCCCTTTTGCCGGATGCTCTCGATCTGTTCCCGACAGGCGAACATCGCGTCCACCACCTCGGGATCCCACTGGGTTCCCGCGCCGTCTCGGAAGATGCGGTCGATCTGCTCGGTGGCCAGTCGGCGTCGATACGGTCGGGTGCTCGACATGGCGTCGAAGGCGTCGGCGACGGCGAGGATCCGGGCGATCTGCGGAATCTGGTTCCCGCTCAGACCATCGGGATACCCGGAGCCGTCGAAGTTTTCATGATGGTGCGCCACTCCGGGCAATAAGTGATGCAATTTCTTCAGGTCTGAAAGAATCTGCACGCCAATCGTTGGGTGACGCTTGATCTCCTGGAACTCCTCCGGAGTCAACGGACCGGGCTTCTGCAAGGTCGCGTCGCGAATCCCGATTTTGCCGACATCGTGCAGCAGACCGCACAGGTACAGGTCTCCTCGCTCGTTGGCCGACAGGCCCAACACTTCTCCCAGCAGCGAGGCGATTCGCCCCACCCGCTCGGAGTGCCCGAGCGTGTATGGGTCTTTGGCGTCGATGGCCGCCGTCAGGGATCGAATGATCCCGAACAGGAGATCTTTCAGTTCGGTGAAGTGCCGGGCATTGATGCGTTGCGTGGCGATCAGGCTCGCGACCGGTCGGAGCACATCGGCCTCATCCTGGCCGAGGGATCGGCCGTCGATCGGGTTGACCGCGACCAGCCAGCCGGCTCGAACTCCCTCGGAGTCCGACGAGATCGCCAGCGCTTGCCGCACTCCTTCGATCTCATCCTGTGCGTCGTCGGTCCAGCGTCGTTCCCCCTGGTCGGACTTGCTGGGAAGCAGAACGCGGTATGCTTCGGCGCTCAGACCCGCGACCTCGCCGTCAATCACCACCGCTTCGCGATGGCTCCGAGGAACCCATGCCACGGCTTCCACCTGGAGCGTCTCGCGCATCAACTCGACCGCCAGTTGCTGAAACCGTTTCGGCGGCTCCGCGATCGACATCTCTCGAGTCAGGCGGTCGGGAATGCGGAACTGGGTTCGTTTTGATCGGAGCGAAGACGACTCGGCTTTTGCCGACGAACCGCGTCTCTTTCCGAGCCGCTGCGCGACCTCTCGGCCCCACGCCAGTAACGCCTGGGCGGGCGTTGCCGGACCCCAGGTGCGATTTGCGGCGCGCTCTCCGAAGCTCACCAGCGCAAAGCCGACCCAGACGGTCAAGTCTTTGCCGAAGACCTCCTCGATTTCCGTCAGATGCAGAATCAACCAGAGGTGATCTTCGGCGGGACCGGGAAGCCAGAGCGAGGCTCCGCTCTGCTCTCGGTCCAGGTCGATGGCCGTACCTGCCGCTCGGGACGGTTCGGGCCAGCGAACCCCGTCGGAACCTTCCTGGGCCAGCCAGAGTGGTTGGTTATTCAGATCGGTGCTGAGCAAACCCACCGGCGCCGAGAATTCCAGGCGTAACGCTCGTGCGAGCCCCTGGGCCTGGCTTTCGGGGCTCTCCACCATCTGCTGAGCGTCCAGGTGGATTGAGAACGGATCAACCGTACTGCCAGCGTGCATGGTTCCTCCTGGCTTGCAAGACGCCCCCGTCCCTCCAGGCACGCCCGGTCCGGCGTTCGGTGACGGTCCAGGAAGAACGCTAGGTCGTGGCGGAGCATCTGGCAACTCGCGCCGGCGTCATCTTCCTCAACAGGGCAAGGCCGTTTTGCCCGATCATGGATCAATCGAACGAGGTGGATCAGAGACGTCGGCCGATCCACCCGAAGCGATCCATGATGTTTTTGGAAGACGTACGGGGGCATTCTTGCGATCTGGGCCGGTGATCGCCGCGTCGAGAATCGGGTGGCGCCCTAGAGTTCCTTTGGGATTCCACGAATTCGGGTTTCCACGCACGTGAATCGGAATCGGCCTGGACTCCCCTCCGCGCATCGATCAGGTCCGGTCTGCCCGCCGACTCGGAGGAACAACGGCGATGAGTGATCGGGGGTCATCGTTTCGGGACGACCCTTTGGACTTTGACCCGGCCCTGGGCTGGAATCTTCGTCCCGAGTCGTTCGAGGAATCCAACGCTTCGCCTTCGTCATTCTCGAATCCCTCCGAGTCCCACCCCGCTCCGTCCGATCTGTTGCGACCTCCAGGCGAGCTCCGGATCGATCTCGATTATTCGATGCATCTGCGCCCGAGCGACTCGCCGATCCCGCCGCCAGACGCTCCAATTCCACCGCAGCGACCATCGGGCTCGTCGGCTCAGGGAACCTGGCGCTATCCGAGAGCAGGCGAGCAACTGGCCGGCTTCCGGATCGTCGGCGAGCTGGGACGAGGGGCTTTTGCACGCGTTTATCTGGCCGAGCAGCAAATACTTGCCGACCGGCAGGTTGCGCTGAAGGTTTCAAATCAGCCGGTGGGTGAGGAGTCGCAACTGCTTGCCCGATTGCAGCATTCGCATATCGTCCCGATTCACTCGGTTCACGAAGACGTGGCGTCGGGCCTTCACCTCATTTGCATGCCCTATCTCGGCGGGGCAAACCTGGCCCAGGTGCTGGAGGCCGCCGCCACCGGATCGAGCCCCACCTCCCGTGATCCGGGGGGAAGCCTGATCGACGCGCTCGATCTGGTCTGCGGGCCGCTGCCCTCGTTGCCGGCCAGCCGGATGGCGGGAGGCCATCGGCACTCGTCCCGGGGTCAGTCCCCCTCCCGAATCACGGCGTCCGCAATCTCCCCCTCGATGCCGAATGTCAGACCGATCGAGGCTGCGAACGGCCCAATCTCTCGGCTTCGGGCGATCTGGGATCGCTCCTGGAGCTGGATCACCGGCTGGAGCCTTAATCACGATGAGGTCCCTCGCACGGTTGTCGAGTCTGACCGGGCCCAGCCGGCCCGTCACTTTCTGAAGCATGCGACTGCTGTTCAGGGCTCGGTCTGGATTGCGGCGCGACTGGCGGAAGGGCTCGAACATGCTCATTCCCGAGGCCTGCTGCACCGCGATCTCAAGCCGTCGAACATCCTGATCACCGCCGATGGCATGCCGATGATCCTCGACTTCAATCTCTCGGCGATCGCCAATCCCGGAGACGAAGGCAAACGGGCTCGGATTGGCGGCACCTTGCCCTACATGGCTCCCGAGCATCTCGACGCGTTCCATCCCCGAGGGTCAACTCCTGCTCACGCGGTCGACGAACGCTCCGACCTCTACTCCCTGGGTTTGATCCTCTTTGAAATGGTCGCCGGCCGACAGCCGTTCCGCGAGCCTCCCGATGGCCCCCCCATCGCCGAGGTCCTCGACCAGATGATCGTCGAGCGCCTGACCTCCGTCCCCTCGGCTCGGGCCATCAACCCGGCGGTGCCCTGGAGCCTCGACGCTCTCTTGCGCAAGTGTCTCGATCCCAATCCCGCCAAACGCTACCAGCACGCCGGCGATCTGGCCGAAGACCTGCGCCGCTTTCTGGAAGATCGGCCTGCGCGGCACGCTCCCGAACCGAGTCTCCGAGAGCGATTCAGCAAGCTGATGAGGCGGAACCCCCAGTTGAAAAGCTCGACGACGGTCGGGGCCGTCGCCATGATTCTCCTGGTGCTGGTTGCCCTGATGTTCGTCACCGTCCGGGAACGCTGGCAGGGTGATGCCGCACGGGTGGCCCTCCAGGATTTCGACAGCGACTTTACCCGCTGCCAGATTCTCCTGAACTCCTCGGCCGAACTCGACCAGGCCTCGAAGGCCGATCTCGAACGTGGCCTCAGACGTGCCCGGATGGCGCTGGCCCGCTACGGGGTCGATCGCCTCGGTCCTGCCTGGGTCGATGAGCCGATGGTTCAGAACTTATCCCCAACGGATCAACAAAACCTAATTGATCGTGTGGTTGAGCTCTTGATGCTCGAAGCGAGGGCCTCAATCGTCGTGGCCCGCGATGGCTCCGAGGCCGACTATGCCGCCGCTCTGATCCGAGCCCTGAAGCGGCTCGACCTGGCCGAGCAGATCGATCCCCGGCCTCCCTCGACGCTATTCGCCGAACGCGCGACCTATGCCGCCGCCCTTGGCCTCAGCGACCAGGCCGAGCGCGACCGCATCCGAGCCGACGCGATCCCCCCCAACTCCGCCCGCGATTATTACCTTCGGGGCACCGCAGCCCTGGCCAATGGGCAGATCGATCAGGCCGAGCGCTTGCTCGATCACGCCACCGGACGCGACGCGCGCCGCTTCTGGTCCTGGTTCGCCCTTGGCCTGTGCCATTTCGAGCAGGGACGCTACGACGTGGCCGCCTCCGATTTCACCATCTGCATCATTCTCAACCCAGAATCTGCCCAGGCATTTGCGAATCGAGGCCTGGCGCTGGCCTTGGATGCTCGACCGGCCGAAGCCCTTCGGGCCTACAACGAGGCCGTGATCCTTGATCCCGACCTGATCCCGGTTCGAATCAATCGCGCCCTGGTTTGCCTCGAACTCGACAAACCGGATCAGGCCGTCAACGACCTGCGATATGCCATCGAGTCCACCAAGAGTCGCGACCCCGCCTTGCTGGCGACCTGGGCCGAGGCGCTGGCCCGTTCCGGCGAAAAGGTCGAGGCCGACCATCGCTTCGGCGAGGCGTTGAAGGTCCGACCCGGCGACCCGGTGATCCTCGTTGCCCGAGGCTTCGTGCGCCTGCCCGATGCTCCCGAAGCCGCTCGAGACGACTTCGAACGGGCCCTCAAGGCCGATCCGAGATCCCCCAGAGCCCATCTCGGTCTCGCCCATGTCCTTCGCGCAGATGATCCGAGCGAGGCCCTCAAGCACCTCGACACGGCTCTTGCGGCCGAGCCGAACCTGATTGATGCGGTGCAGCTTCGCGCCTTGGTTCGCGCCCGGCTCGGCATGCGATCGGCCGTGGCCGATGTCGATACCCTGCGACAGTACCCGACCCCTCATCGGCTCTACAATGCGGCCAGCGCCCTGGCCATTCTTTGCGAAACGACCTCGGAGACCTCCCTTAAAGGGGATGCCCTGGCCTTGCTCCATCGGGCAATCGACGCCGGCTTCGACCCCGCGTTCGCCGCCTCCGACCCCGATCTGACCTGCTTGCAATCTCTGCCGGCCTTCCAGAAACTCGTTTCCCCGAAGTGAGCGGAACGACCGAGCTTGCCCGAACCGAGGCAGGATTCCCAGCCGAACCTCAATCCTCCTCTTCGACCGCTTCGACCGTGGGCGTTCGAGGTCCCTCGTCAATTCGGATGTGCAGTCGGAGCGCATCGACGACTCTCGAAAAGCTCTCGGCGCTCATCGCCTCAGGAGCCCGAATGCGAACAACCTTCCCCGCATCGGTTCCCCAGAGCAGCAGATCGATCCGCACTCCCGGAGCGGGGGGGGCGTTTCGAGCCGGTCGCCGAGGCTCGGGCTCCGGCGCGGGACTCGTTGATTCCCAGCGAGCGGGAGGCGCCGCGGCTTCGATCGGCGGTCGAGCGGAGAACGCGCCGTCGGGCCTGAGGATGCCGTCGTCTCCCAGGGCTCCGGCGAATCGGGCCGATTCCACAAACGACTCGGCCGCGGCCAGCTTGGCCGAGGCCGTGATCTGGTAGCTGTGATACAGGAGGTTCGCCAAACGTTCGGGATCGGGCATTCGCCGGTCGGCCAGGCGAACGAGCAAGTCAGCATAGAGTGGCGGCGTCTTCAGGGCCTCACGATACAGGCGCGGCAGGTCGGCCGGATCGACCGGATGAAGGATCGCCCGCGAGAGGGGAGAGAGCCGATACCCCGAGCCTTCGAGCGTCAAAAGGCCGAACTGACGGGCCGCGCTCAGGCGCGTCGAGAAGGTCCGCGTCTTGATGCTCTCAAACCCGAGCGACGCCGCGATGGCCTCGGCCGAGGTGCCGTCGAGCCCCTGATCGTCGACGAACCGGGCGAGTTCGATCGCCTCGGAGAGTGGGGCGCCGGGATACCGGGCACTGCGCTCCCGGCGTCCTCGAACGGTGGGAGCCTCGGAATCGTCACTCACTCGGCACCCCCGATGGCCTCTCGACGCGCCAGCACGAAGGCCGCCGCCAGGACGGCCGCCAGAAACGCCAGGACGGCTGCAACCCAGAGCCAGTCCTGTTCCGCAATCGCCGCCGCGACGGCCAGGACCGCCGCGCCGAGGAGCAGCGGTCGCCACGGTCGCAGCCGGAAGCTCAAACGAAGGATCATCCTGAGAATCCGCAAGCCATCCCGAAACGCATTCAGCTTGCTGTGCGTTCCGGCGATCCGAGGGCGATACGGCACAGGTTCCTCGGCCACCCGCAAGCCTCGGCCGACCGCCTCTCCGGCCAGTTCGGTCTCAATCTCAAACCCTTCCGACCGCAGCCGCATGGTTCGCATCGCTCGGGACGAGAAGACCCGATAGCCAGAGAGCAAATCCGTGGTCCCCGGGCCGACGAGGACCCAGAATCCCACCCCGATCAACACATTGCCGACGCTCCGGATGGGCGACATCGCCCCCGGCTCGGCAATCGGCTGGCGAATCCCCACCGCCATGTCGGCCCGACCCTCTCGCACAGCGGCCAGCAACGGGCCGACGGCCGAGGCCGGATAGGTGCCGTCGCCGTCGATCATCACCATCGCGTCGCGGTCGGCCAGTTCGGCGAACATCCGGCGCACGACGTACCCCTTGCCTTGGTCCGGCACCGGAATGACCGTCGCTCCGGCCTCGGAGGCCTTGGCGGCCGTCCCATCGGTCGAGTGATTGTCGAAGACAACAATCTCGGCCTCGGGCAGCTCCCGACGCCACTCGGCGACCACGGCACCGATCGCCGCCTCCTCGTTATAACAAGGAATCGCCACAGTCACCCGAGGGGATGTTGACGGGTTAGGATCACTCAACGGTCTTCCATCAGTCTCAGACGTTGGGATTCGGGAGCCTCCCGGCCAGGGGACACGATGACCCATTGTTCCGCCAACCGCCTTCCGAGGCAACGCGGAGTCATCGACCGAACCGGACATTCCTCCGGTTGTCCTTCTCCAGGCCCGGCCGATATGATGAGAACCGATTGGCCCGCGTCCGTGTCTGGCACGGAGGCGGGTCGATTCGTTCCGCGCCTGCCTTGTGTTCACCGGCCTGATTCTCACCTTGCCGGCAAATCGTTTCGAGTTCCCAGACATCGCTCCCAAACGGGCCAAGGAGATGTGTTCGTGTCGAGCCGCCGGGTGATCAGCAACGGGGTGGCCTTCCTGATTGTGCTGACGTTGGTGCACCTGATCATCGATGCCTTCGCCGCATCGGTCCACCCGCTCTGGCCCGACTTGCAAAAGCGGCTCGGCGGTGGCGCAGCCATGATCCAGGCGGCCTTCCTGTTCTGGAGCCTCACCACCTCGGCTAGTCAGCTCGTCTTCGGCTACTTCGGCGACCGCTACCGGGGGGGCTGGATGCTCTGGGCTGGGCCTTTGGTCGGGATCGCCTGCATGGGAGCGGTCGGTCGGGCCGACTCATTGCCGGTGCTCGTCGGCCTCTTGATGCTCGGTGGCCTTGGTGTGGCGGCCTTCCACCCGGAAGCCGCGGCCGCTGTTGGCCACGCCTTGCCCGAGTCGAGAAGTCGGGCCATGTCCCTCTTTGCCACCGGCGGGTTTCTGGGCCAGTCGCTCGGTCCGCTCGGAAGCGGCTGGATGTCGGAGCGGTATGGCCTGTCGTTCCTCGTCTGGAACATTACCTGGGGCCTGGCTCTGGTGGCGATTTTGACCCCCTGGCTTCGCTCGGCGACCGCATCCATCGGATCGAGCCAGAACGGCCGCGGGGTTTCGCTTCCCGAATTGATTCAGGCGAGTGGCAGCCGCCTGGGAACCCTCGCCTGGGTCGGCGTGCTGCGGACCATGCCCGCGGCCGGAGCACCGATCGCCCTGGCCTTCCTGCTCGAATCCCGAGGCGCGGGGAACAGTCGGATCGGTCTGGTTCAGGCCGCCTTTTTCGGAGGGATCGGCCTTGGCGGCCTTGTCTGTGCCGCACTGGTGAACCGGAAACGAGAACGGCCGGTCCTCTGGCTCCTCCCGATCCTGGCCGCTCCCTTGCTGGCGGCCTGCCCGGTGGTCGCGGGCCCGTGGATGGTGGCGGCGTCCGGAACGCTTGGCCTGATTGTCGGGCTCGGCCTGCCGGTGTTCATCAGCTACGGTCAGCAACTCGTGCCCGAAGGGCCTCGGATTGCCAGCTCGATCACAATGGGCGTGACCTGGGGCCTCGGCGGAGCCCTCGTGGCTGGCATCATGGCCGTGAGCAATCATCTGGGCCGACCGGAACTGGCCTTCATCACCTTTGCCGCCTCCTCCATGCTGGCGGGCCTGGCCTGTTTGCGGCTCCCTGTGCCGGGGAAGCACCTCGTCGAATCGACCCCCGTGGTCCTCGACCCGGCGCGACCGGGGGAGGCCGTCGCCTGATCGATCGGAGCGACCGGCCCGATGAACCTCGCCGTGCTAGCCTTTCTGACCGCAATGGTGCTCGTCATTCCCGCCGTTTTGCTGGTTCAGCTCGGAATCGACTGGATCGCCGATCGAATCGAGGACCACTGGCCCGACCCGACCCGCGCGGCTTCGGTTCGCTTCTGGTTCCGATTGCTCGCCCCGATGGTCCTCTCAATCGTCCTGCTCATCCTCTTGATCGCCTTGATCGTCAACGGCATCGTCAACCGCTGAGCGCTTCCCCTCGCTTTTTGATTTCCCGCTGAGGAACCATGAACACGCAGGTCGGGACTGTCACCCTGGTCGGCGCCGGTCCTGGAGATCCAGGGCTCTTGACCCGAGCCGGAGCCGAGGCGCTGGCTCGGGCCGAGGTAGTCGTCTACGATCACCTGATCCAATCCCGATTACTCGACCTCGCTCCGCTCGGGGCCGATCGCGTCTTTGCCGGCAAGCAACGGGGCCGCTGCCCAGTTCCTCAGGACGAGATCAACAGCATGCTCGTCCGCTTCGCCCGCGAGGGGAAAGCGGTCGTCCGCCTCAAGGGGGGCGACCCCTACGTCTTCGGCCGAGGGGCCGAGGAGGCCGAGCATCTCATCGCCCACGGCGTTCCCTTCCGGGTTATTCCGGGGGTGACGGCGGGAGTGGGCGCGACCTCCTACGCCGGGATTCCCGTCACGCACCGAGACGCCACCTCAGCCGTGGCCTTCATCACCGGCCACAACGAGCCCGGCGACCCGAGCGACCGCATCGACTGGCCCGCCCTGGCGCGGTTCCCCGGCACGCTCGTCTTTTACATGGGCTTGCGGCACCACGCGGCGATCTGTGCCACCCTGATCCGCCTCGGCGTGGCGAATGCCACCCCGGCCGCGATCGTCTGCAACGGCTCGACCACCGCTCAGCGCACCGTGAGCGGGACGCTCAGCAATCTGGCTGATCTGGTCGCCGAGGCCGGTCGCGGCATCGGATCTCCCGCCTTGCTCGTCGTTGGTCAGGTGGTGGCGCGACGAGAGCCCCTGGCCTGGTTCGAGCGCCTGCCGCTCTTTGGGCGATCGATTGTCGTGACCCGTCCGATCGGCGAATCCGACCGCTCCGCGACCGACCTGGAAGCCCTCGGTGCCGAGGTCCTGATCGCCCCGACTGTCCAGATTCTTCCCATCGACGACCCCGCACCGATGGACGACGCCATCGACCGCCTTGCTTCGTTCGACTGGCTTGTCTTCACCTCCGGGAACGGCGTTCGACACTTCCTCGACCGCCTCGAAATCCGAGGCCGCGACCTCCGCGCGCTCGGCCACCTGAAGCTTGCCGCCATCGGCCCCGCCACCGCAGAGGCCCTGGCCGGTTACCGACTCCGGGCCGATCTCGTCCCTGAATCGTTCCGCTCCGAAGGACTTGCCGAAGCGTTGGCCCCGCTTGTGTCCGGCAAACGCGTCTTGCTCGCCCGAGCCGACCGAGGCCGAGCCATCCTCCAGGAACAGCTGTCTCCGATCGCCCACGTCGAACAGATCCCGGTTTACCGCAACGCCGACGCCGACACTCTGCCCGCCGACGTCCTCGATCGCCTGGAGCGCGGCTCGGTGGACTGGATCACCCTGACCAGCTCGGCCATCACCGCCCGCCTGCACGCCTTGCTCTCGGAATCGGCCCGAGGCCGGATCTCCTCCGGATCGATCCGCCTGGCCAGCATCAGCCCCGTTACCAGCGAGGCCGCCCGCCGCCTCGGATGGCCGATCGCCGCCGAGGCCACCGAACACACCTGGCCGGGCGTGCTTCAGGCCCTGATCTCCATCGAGACTGGCCGGAACCCGCACGACTATTCCCAGAGGAGCCAAACCAACTCAGGGTGATGGCGGAGCAAGGACGACATCGCCTGGCGTCGTTGTCCAGTCAACTCCTGGCTGGTGAGGCGTCCCGCCGTCATCCTTGCCGTCTGGACCGACTGAGTAGAGGACGAACCCCGGTTCCTCTTCGGTGGTTCGGTACACGAAGGGACCGTCGGTGAAGGGATCGGTCGGCACCGTGTCGAGGAAATCGGGCACAAGCTGATCGACCCGGTCAGGCGGGGCGTTTTGTCGTACCTGGTAGGCTCGAATGGCCAGATCAATCGCCAGCAATCGCGTTAACGTCGAGGCTCGGAGTGACGCGTTCCGGGCCGATTCCAGCGCCGGGATGAGCAGTCCATCGAGTTTGCCTCGAACTCCGGGAATGAAGGTTCGGGCCAGCTTCAAGCCTCGCGGCGCGGTCTCAAGGCCCCAGGCCGTTTCCAGGGCAATCGTCTCCTCGATGTCAGCCCGTTGGTTCTCGAAGGCCATCACCGCGCGAGCGATGGCCCGGCATTGGTCCTCGTCCAGTCCGTCGCGGAGCAACTGGAGGCGTTCCCTTCCCGTGCCTTCGATCGCGAAGCCAACCAACACGTGGATCAACAGGCCGTTCCGCGTTCCGTTTCGAGACAGTCGGAGGATCGCAAGGCAACGATCGGCTGCCGCGTCGATGCGTCCCTCCTCCTGTGCCACGATCGCCTCGGCCAGCATCAGACGGGCGAGCATCCGGAGCGCTCCGAGATCCCGCATGTCCGCATCGTCCTGGGTGAAGCTCAGCGGGACACCGCTCGGCAGTTCGAGCCCCTCATCGGCGAGTTCCAACGCCTTCTGATTCGCAAGGACCCAGACCCGTAACGCATCCGGATCGGCCTCATCAATCTGGCCTTCGTTCGGCGGCGTGCCTTCGATCATCAGGCCCGCATCGACGAGCAGGTCGTAGCCGTTCGGGTCCGGAATCGGAGGCGGAGCAGGGGGGCCGGAGCCTCGAACCAGTGCCATCACGATCGAAGCAAAGGCGACCACGACCACGAAAAAGCCGGCGAAAACCCATCGCATCCAGCGCCGTGGGCGGCTCGACATGGGACGAATCTCCTCGGGCCGGGAACCCTTCAAGGGCGGGGCGTTACGGGGGATTCGTCCGCTCAAGCCGGATCTTCATCAGGGCAAGGGCGAAAGCGGACCGGGGACCTTCCGAATCATCGCAGTTCTCGATACGTCTCGACCCCCTGCCAGAGCACAAAGGCGGCACCCAGGATAAAGAGGATATCCAGGACGATGAATCGCCCGAAGATGCCGAGGGCCAGATCAAGTACGAAGAGGAGGGCCACCAGCCCCGCGACGATCATCGACGCGAAGCAGAGGATCTTCTCGGTCTCCATGACGGACGCGCTCCAGGCGGACGATGGACGGGAGGAGAGTCCTTTAGCATGACTCTACCATATGCGACGGGGCCACGAGGGGCTTATCATGCCCGCGCGGGCCGAGCCGATCAAGCCGGCGACCCCGGCCGTTGCCTGGAAGATACGCGAAATCAAGAAGCTGGGCCATTCCCATCGAGCCCCTTGATCTCGATCCGACGCGGCTTGGCACGTTCGGCCTTCGGCAACGAAATTCGCAAGACACCGTGTTTCAATTCGGCTGAAATGCGCGAGCGATCCACTTCATCGCTCAGAATAAAGGTTCGCTGGTAGCACCCGAACGGGAATTCCTCGAGCAACGCCGAGGCCGACTCGGGCACCGTCCGCCGGGTCTCGGCCCGGAGTGTCAGCAGATTGTCTTCCAGCTCAATCGCCACCGAGTCCTCGATCGCCCCGGGAAGATCGGCCAGCAGGACCAGGCCGTCCGGCTCCTCGAAAATGTCGATCAACGGGGTCTGGACAAACGCCGGAGCGGCCGTCGGCCGAGCCGCCGAAGACTCGGTCGCAGGGGCCGATGCCTCAGGGGAAGCCGCGTCCCCCTGCGGGCGGCCGATGGGCACCGGAATCGGGCGCTGTGGGGTCGACATGAACAAGCCTCCGGAAGCGAGCAGGAACGAGGAACAACCGCCAGACCACCGCTCGATCAGCCGGGAGTGGCGACGGTGATCTGTCGAGGACGGGCCTCGGCATCCTTGGGAAGGGTGACCGTCAGCACGCCGTGTGCAAAGTGCGCCGAGGCCGCCGCGGAATCGACCCGCTCGGGCAGCGTGACCGATCGGCCGAAGCGGCCGAACGGCCGTTCCTGGCGTCGGAAACATTCGTCCGACGCCCCCTCAGGTCGTCGTCGTTCTCCCCGCAGCGTCAAGGTCTCGCCGGTGATCGTCAGGTCAATCTCCTGCGGATCGATCCCTGGCAGCTCGGCGGTGATGTAGTACTGCTCCCCCGCGTCATACAGATTGATGGCCGGAAACGGTCGCGCGAACCGAACCCCAAGCGACTCGATATTCCCGAGAATCCGTCCCACCTCCCGGCGAATTTCCCGGAATGGGTCCCACGGGCCGGGGCCTTGCCACTGTAAGCCATTCATGCACGACTCTCCCTCCTCATGATCGCAAAACAGTTCGACGATCACTGATGGAAAAATCGTAGAGCATATCATGTGCCGCACGCTCGATCACGTGTCGAACAGACAGGGCTGAGAGGACGCAACTGCTTTTCTTGATTCAAGTTGCGGAAATGCTTTTCGGGCGTGCCGCCCAGCGGTTGCTTGATGGGTTTGCTCGCGGTACTGCAAGAATGGCAGGCGCGAAGGAGGGGAATTCCGCTCCGAGGCGCAAGGAAATGCCAGATCGGCAGCTTCGCGCCGCGATCTGGAGTTCCCCCCAGGTGACTCAATGAGCAGCGATTCTAACGGGGCCAGGCATCAGGCCTGGTCGGCGGTTCCGTCGGTCGTCGGCGGGGGTTCGACCTTCAAGGCCCGGTCGGCGATATCGTGACGATACCAGCCACCTGTGAACCGGATGGCGGCGGCGGCCTGGTAGGCGCGTTCGCGGGCCTCGGCGATGCTGTCCCCAATCGCCGTGACGTTCAAGACCCGGCCGCCGTCGGTCACGGTTCGGGGCCCCTGCGGCTCGTTTCGCAGGGTCGTTCCGGCATGGAAGACCTTCACTCCTTCCACCCGGTCGGCCTCGTCCAGACCGTTGATCGGCCGGCCGCGGTCGTAGTTGCCCGGATAGCCTTCGGAGGCCATGACCACGGTGATCGCCGGCCTGGGGTCCCAGTCCAGCTCGACGGTGTCGAGCCGCTCCTCTACAACCGCGTCGAGCGCCTCCAGCAGGTCCGATCGCAGCCGCATGAGGACCGCCTGAATTTCCGGGTCGCCGAAGCGGACATTGAATTCCAGGACCTTCGGCCCTTGTTGCGTGAGCATCAGTCCTGCGTACAGGACCCCTCGGAACGCCCTGCGCGACCGTTTCATGGCATGAACGATCGGCACGAGAATCTCGCGCTCGACCTCGACCATCAGCTCCGGTGTGACGATCGGGGCAGGGGAGTAGGCTCCCATGCCCCCTGTGTTCGGCCCCTCGTCGCCGTCGAAGGCCCGTTTGTGGTCCTGGCTCGATTCGAGCGGAATGATCGTCCGCCCGTCGGTCAGGGCAAGGACACTCGCCTCGACGCCATCGAGCCGTTCCTCAATCAGGACCCGGTCGCCGGCCCTTCCGTAGGAATGCCGGACCATGATCTCGTCGATCGCCTCAAGCGCCTCTCCCAGATTCCGGCAGACGTAGACCCCCTTGCCCGCCGCCAGGCCATCGGCCTTCACGACCAGGCCGATCGGACGGGTCAGGACGTAGCGCCGGGCCTCCTCGATCGTCTTGAACCCCCGGCGCTTGCCGCGCTCGTCGAACTCGACCTCGGCCGATCCGGGGACGATCACCTGGCGAGGGTCAAGAATCGCCTCGATCGCCTCGATTGCCTCGGCCGCGGTTCGGCAATGTTGCGTCCCTCGGACAGGAGATTTCCCCTTCGGCCGCAAGGTCAAGGCGACTTCCCGAGACAGGATGTACTGCTCGGCGTCGGGAGCCGATCGGAAGACGCGGAACTCGGCCGTCGGAATCCCGGCCTGCCGCATCAGTTCCTTGGCGAAGATCTTGCTCCCTTCCAGCTCCGCCGCGTCCTTGCGAGGGCCGAAAATTCGCAACCCCTCGCGCTGGAAGGCATCGACCAGGCCGTTGACCAGGGGCTCCTCGGGACCCACGATCGTCAGGCCAATGTCTCGACTCTTGGCGAACCGGATCAGCTCTCGGGTGTCCTTGGGATCGATCGCCACGTTCTCGGCGTCGCGAGCGGTGCCGGCGTTCCCCGGAGCGCAATACACGGTGTTCACGCGGGGGGATTGGCCGAGCTTCCAGCAAAGGGCGTGCTCACGACCACCCTTGCCAATGACCAGAACGTTCACGGATCGACTCCCTGCTGCTCTCCGGATCGGCCCGGCGTGGGGCCGGCTCATCCTGTTTTCTTGGCTTGAAGCAGATCATTCTACTCAGCGACGATCAAATTCGCGCCGCCATCTTTTTTTCCAACCGATTGACGATCCCGGTGGTCCCCCAGCCTTGTGATCGTTGGAGACGTGGTTTCGCATCCGTCGATCCGCTAGAATTCATCAACTTGAGTTGCGCCCGGCCTGAGGGCCGATCGGCGCTCGATGTCATCTTCAGAGAGGAGCGATTTGTCGTGAAGCGCGTTGCTGTGGTCGGGGCCACCGGGGCCGTCGGAGAACGCATGATTCGATTGCTGGAGGAACGCGCGTTTCCGGTCCAATCGCTCACCTGCCTCGCCTCCGAACGCTCGGCCGGAGCCAACCGAACCGCCCGGTTCCGAGGGCAGGACCTCCCCGTCGAGCCGATCCGTGAGGACGCCTTTCGCGGCATCGACATCGTTCTGTCGAGCGTTCCCGGTTCCGTCTCCCGCCAGTGGAGCCCCATCGCCGCCGCGGCCGGGGCCGTCGTGGTCGATAACTCCAGCGCCTTCCGGATGGACCCCGACGTTCCCCTCGTCGTCCCCGAGGTCAACGCGCACGACATCCCGAAGCACAAGGGGATCATCGCCAACCCCAACTGCTCGACCATCCAGATGGTCGTCGCGCTGAAGCCCCTGCACGATGCCGCGACCATCCGTCGCGTGGTCGTCAGCACCTATCAATCCGTCTCCGGAGCCGGTCAGAGCGGCCTCGTCGAGCTGGAAGAACAGCTCGAAGCCCTCGTCCACAAGCGTGACTGGCCCGCACCGTCGAAGTTCGCTCACCCGATCGCTGGCAACTGCCTGCCTCATATCGATGTCTTCCTCCCCGACGGCTACACCAAGGAGGAGCGGAAGATGATCGACGAGACGCGCAAGATCATGGGAGACGACTCGATCGAGGTTGTCCCCACCTGCGTCCGTGTCCCCGTGCCGTACTCGCACAGCGAGTCGGTCCTCGTCGAGTTCGACCGCCCGCTTTCTCCCGACGATGCCCGATCCCTCTGGGCGAAGGCCCCCGGCGTCACCGTGCTCGACAACCCCGAGCACAACCAGTATCCCCTCGCCGCCGACGCCGAAGGCCACGACGACGTCTTCGTCGGCCGCATTCGCCAGGACCCGGGCCGCGCCAACGCCCTCTTGTTCTGGTGCGTCAGCGACAACCTCCGCAAAGGCGCGGCCACTAACGCGGTGCAGATCGCCGAGGAACTGGTGAAGCTCTCCCCCGTCAATTCCTGACCGCCTTTCGGACGGACGATCGGCATGACCTCCCACCCGCTCGACCTCGACGCGGCCCGCTGTCGCCTCGTGCTCAACGACCTGAGCGGGGAGGAGATGGTTGCCGTCGCCGAGCATGCTTTGGACCAATGGCTCTGGTGCGACGAATTCTGCGTCCTCGTCGGCCTGAAGAACCCTTTGATTTGGGAGGTTCGTCCCATCTTCGAACGCGGTCTCAGGACGCTGGGTCTGGAATGTCCCAGTCGAAAACAGGCCCTCATTGGCGTCGGTTGCTGGCGGTCGATGCAGGTCCTCGACAGGATGACCTCTCCCGCCCTTGCCGCCTGGAGTCTTCGCCAGATCGCCGGTAAGCACTGGTCCGATTGCGATCCACTCCTTCCGTTCGTCTCGCTCGACGAGGATCGCCAATCTGCCGAGGGGGAGCACTGGCGCACGGTGCAGGCGCGGTCTGATCGGGCCATCGTCGAGGAGGCCCAACGATTCCTCCGCGACCATTCGCACGCCTTCCCCCAGCCGTGACGATGCGGAAGATCAAGCTCACCCTCTGCTATGACGGTGCCGGATACCACGGCTGGCAGCGCCAGCCGGGGCGGCCCTCGGCGCTGAAGCTGAAGCTGCGAGACAAGCAAGCGTGCATCAGTTGGCACTGCTTGGCAAAAGAGAAGGGGAGTGGTAGTCTTGGCGAGATTGGAGGCCGCTTCTCATGAAGATACACGTCTCGGAACGCTGGGAGCCGTTTATTCGTTCCCAGCTGCAAAGTGGCAAATATGCGTCCGAGGATGACGTTGTGGATCAGGCCCTTGATCTGCTCAGGCAACGCGAGGCGGAGCAGGCCAGTGAGCGAAGTCGAGTCGAATCATTGCTCATCCAGGGCTTGGATTCGGGGCCTGCCACGCCGATGACTTCCGATGATTGGGATGAAGTCGAGCGAGAAGGGCAGCGGCTCATCGCGGAGCGCAAGGCGAAACGCGCCCGATGAACGAGGGGATCGTCCTCAAGCGGCCTGTCGCTCGCTTCGACCTGGCTGCCTGTTACGCTTACATTGGGGAACGGAATCCCGATGCTGCCTATCGGTTCCGCATGGCCGCCGAAGCCACGTTCGCCGCTCTGGCCGCCTCGCCCGGCATCGGAACCCCTTACGAGGTTGAGAACCCGCGCCTTGCCGGGCTCCGCTGCAGCCGGGTGAACCGCTTCCGCAACTACCTCATCTTCTACCTGACCATCGAGGGCGGTATTGAGGTCATCCGCATCCTGCACGCGGCACGAGATATTCGCGCGATTTTGGAAGATGAGCATGAGTGATCAGGAAGGGACGAGTTGGTGAACCACCTTGTTCCAGTAGATTGACAACCATTCTGCGGCGACCATTCGCGCACCTTCCCCCAGCCGTGACGATGCGGAACATCAAGCTCACCCTCTGCTATGACGGTGCCGGATACCACGGCTGGCAGCGCCAGCCGGGGCGGCCGACGGTTCAGGGGGAACTCGAATCAGCGATTGAGCAGATCCTCGGTGATCGCCCGACGACCCTCGCCAGCGGCCGAACCGATGCCGGGGTGCACGCGATCGGGCAGGTGGCGACGTTCGAATCCGAGACGACCTTGCCCCCAGAGGTGCTCGTCCGCGCCATCAATGCCAAGCTCCCGCGATCGATCCGGATCCTCGAAGCCGAGGATGTCCCGCTCGACTTCCACGCCACCCTCAGCGCGACGAGCAAACGCTATCGCTACGTGATCGACAATTCCCGGATCCCCGACCCGTTCCAGCGGCACTATTGCTGGCACGTCGGCTACCCGCTCGATGTCCCTCGGATGCACCGGGCCGCCCAGGCGCTGAAGGGGACGCACGACTTCCGCAGCTTCGAGACCGAGTGGCCGAACCGCCAGACGAGCATCCGCACCATCTTCGACATTGCCGTCTCGCGTCACGATCACCTGGTGCATGTCGAGGTCGAGGCCGACGGCTTCCTGTACAATATGGTCCGGGCGATCACCGGCACGCTCGTCCTGATCGGCAGCGGCCGACGCGCAGAAACCTTCGCCGCCGACGCCCTCGCCGCCCAGGCCCGCCGCGATGCCGGACCGACCGCTCCGCCGCAGGGCCTGTTCCTGCTCTACGTCCGTTACGAGGGCGAACGCCCCCCTTCGACCGAGGAGAGGCCCTGACGCCTCGGCTCCATGCGCATTGTTCACGTCATCACGCGATTGATTCTCGGAGGCGCTCAGGAGAACACCCTCTTGACCGTCGAGGGGTTGCACCATCGCTTCGGCGATGACGTGACCCTCATTACCGGCCCCGCCGAAGGCCCCGAGGGGGACCTGTTCGACCGCGCCGAGCGTCAGGGGCTGAAGGTCGAGCTGATGCCGGAGTTGGTCCGCGCCATCCGACCCGGAACCGACTGGAAAGCCTATCAGAAGCTCCGCCAGGCCATTCGAAGGCTCAATCCCGAGGTCGTCCACACCCATAGCTCGAAGGCCGGGATCGTCGGCCGCGCCGCCGCCTGGGACGAGAAGGTGCCGCTCGTCGTGCACACGATCCACGGCTTGCCCTTCGGGCCGTCGGAGAAACCCTGGCGCAATCGGCTTTACGTCGGCCTGGAGCGCTGGGCGGCAAAGCGGTGCCACGCGATTGTCAGCGTTTGCGACGCCATGACCGAACAGGCCCTCGCCGCCGGGGTCGGGGTGCCTGAGCAATTCGAGACGGTCTACAGCGGCATGGAGGTCGAGCCGTTCCTCAATCCGCCCAGACCCCGCGAGGCCGTTCGCCGCGAGCTTGGCCTGGCCGATCACGAGGTCGCCTTCGCCACCGTCGCCCGATTGTTCGAGCGCAAGGGGCACGAGGATATTCTCGACATCGCCCCTCAGGTCCTTCGGCAGAATCCGAACGTCCGATTCGTCTGGATCGGCAGCGGAATCCTCCGCGACCGGCTCGAAGCCGAGGCCGACCGGCTCGGCATCCGCCACGCGATCCACTTCACCGGCCTTGTTCCGCCCGATCGCATCCCGGAGTTGCTCAACGCCTGCGATGCCGTCCTGCACCCGAGCTACCGGGAAGGGTTGGCGAGAGTCCTGCCGCAAGGCCTGATCGTGGGGCGACCGGCGATCAGCTACGACGTGGACGGGGCAAGGGAGGTCGTGATTCCGGAAACGGGGATTCTCGTCCCGTTTCTCGACCGCGCTCGGCTCGCCTCGGCAATCCTCGAACTGGCCGGAAACGCCGACCGGCGAGCAGCCCTCGGGCGTGAGGGCCGTCGCCGGTTCGCCGATCAGTTTCGAAAGGAAACGATGGTCGATCAGCTCCGATCACTTTATGCGGAGCGACTCCAGGGTCTCTCGCCCCCGGGCGACGGTCGGCACCGGGCCTCCGTCGGGTGAGGTCGTCCCCGGCTTCGGCCGGATGACTACCACCTTCAGCTCCTCGTTCCGGAACCGCTCGACGTTGAACCCCGCCACTGTGCCGCGTTCCTCGACCTCCAGGCGGGGGTGATTCCGGAGCATTTCCAGTTCCAGGGGCATCAAGGCCGAGACGAGCGCCCCCGTGCGCCGGGCATAGTTGTCGGCATCCACCCGGCCGAGCAACTCGGGAATCGGATAGCCGATCGAGTAGATGATTCCCGGCGGTTTGAACGACGCCAGGACCGGCACCGCCCCCTCGGTTCGCTCGATCCGATCGAGCGCCTTCGCCACCTTCTGAGGCAAGCGGTACGGCTCGACCGACGGCAAGAACCAGGCGCCGACGATGAGCAAGACGGCTGCCCACGATCCGACCAGGCTCGCCGCGGCCCGCTCGGTCGCCCCGTTGCGCAGGCGATCCACCGCGTAGACCGTGCCCAGGCCGATCACCACCGCCGCCGCCAGGCAAGGCCATCGCAATGCCCCCGGCAGGGCCACCGCTCCGGCCAGTCCGCCGACACTCAGGGCGATGCCGACCCCGGCCAGCAGTCCCAGCGACGTGCTGCCGAGCGTCCAGCGCCTTAGGTTCAACTCCGATCGCGACAGGGCAACGATCAGCCACCCCACCGCCAGAGCACAGGCCGGATAGGCCGGCAGATAGTAATGAATAATCTTCGTCCGCATGATTTCGAGCAGGAGCAGCGGCCCGATGATCCACCCCAGCACAAACCCCGCCGCGGGCATCTGTTTCCGCTGTCGCCAGAGGCCCACCAGTCCGGCCGGCAGCAAGGCCGACCACGGGTAAAGCAACGGTAAGGAGAGGACCACGTAATAGCCCGGGAAGCCGCCGTGAGTCTCGATGGCCTCGGTCGCCCGCTTCAAGACGTGGTAGCCCCAGGCCACGCTGTAATAGGAGCCCTCACTGATGATCCCAATGGCGACATACCAGGGAGCCGCAATCGCCAGGAATAGGAGGAATCCCCAGTTTCTCACGAACCAGCGGCTTGTGACCCGGGCCGTCAGTGCGAGCATTGTGGCAGGCACCGCCACCAGCCCGGCCAGGCCCCCCCTGGCGATGGCTTCCCGAAATCGCAGGCCCTCATCCAGACCCGTTGCATCGGGCCAGATCGGCCCAAGCAAGCGTCGATATCCGGCCGTCGGCCCTCCCCACCACCAGGTCATGATCCCGGCCGAGGCAAGGATCACCGGACCCGCCGGGCCCTTCGTCAGGACCGCCAGCGCCAGGCACGCCCA
Source organism: Tautonia marina (assembly GCF_009177065.1). Classification (NCBI taxonomy): domain Bacteria; kingdom Pseudomonadati; phylum Planctomycetota; class Planctomycetia; order Isosphaerales; family Isosphaeraceae; genus Tautonia; species Tautonia marina. The sequence goes on along the minus strand of NZ_WEZF01000017.1, from coordinate 12,337 downwards.
GAAGGCCGCCGTCAACCACCGGCTCGATCGCTGACTGAGTTCCCAGACCGACCACTGAGCGCCGATCAGCCAGAGCAACAACGCCGCATCGGTCGTCGCCAGCTTCGACTCGGCCACCATGATCGGCGCGGTCGCCAGCGCCAGGGCCGCCCATCGCCCCTGCGCCGGTCCGAACAATCGACGACCGAACCCCCAGATCAAGAGACAACTGGCCGTCCCCGCCAGCGACGAGGCGAGCCGGGCTCCGAACGGGTTGTCTCCCCCGATTGCAGTTCCACCGAGCATCAGCCAGTAGATCAGAACCGGCTTATGGTAGCGCGGTTCGGCGTTGAACGTCGGGTGGATCAGGTCGCCACTTTGGCGCATTTCCCGCGTACACCCGGCGTACCGCGGCTCGTCGCGGTCCCAAAGGCTCGCGCGGCCATTGCCGGCGAGGTTCAGGGTCAAGGCCAGCAGACCGATGAGCACAGCCTCTCGCCAGGGGGGTCGTCCTCGACCGTCCTGGGAGGCTTTGGCAGTCGTTGCGGGAGCGTCCAACGGTTCCCTCCCTGGGGGTCGCTGCGATGCGGGGCGGCGCTCGCATCCTTGCTCGGGGTGGACAACCCCGGCCGCCCGATCCCGAACGGAGTCCAGAGCAATTCCGGACCCCTCGGGCTCGTCGCAGAATTTTCTATAATCGATCGGCTCGTTCCTGTTGAGCCCGATTTTCCGAAAGTTTCTCGACCGGCCCCGAGGCCGGGGAGCCCCTTTGCCATGTCGCAGGCCGAAACCGAGGCCCAGGCCCTGCTTCGTTCCGGTGCCCTTTATCCCGAGCGCGTGGGGCTCCAGCCGAATCACGGCGATTTGATTTTTTTCGGCGTTAAACACGGCGCCATTTCACTCTATTTCGGAAACGAGCCAAGTTACCACTTCGACCTCGAAGGCCGCTGGCTCCGCTGTTACGTCCATCCCAGTCACCTTCTTCGACGGCTCGACGGTTCGACCCAGGCCATCGATCGGCCGAGGGTCAACCATCAGATGCTCCTCAATCGTCGTACCCTCGACCCGGCCGAAGCCGCCGCGCTCGACGCCTCGATTCGCCAGATGGCCCTCGGCCTGATCGCCCGGCTCGACTCGGGAGACGTGACTCTGATCCCTCCTCCCGCTCCCGCTCGATCCATTGCTCCCGATCAACTCCGGGAACTGCTGTCCCGCATCAGCCGCTGGGATGCCGCTCGCTGGGATGATCACCGCCGAGCCTTCGCCAGGACCTACGGCCCCCTTCCGGTTCTTCCCCCCGACAGCCAGGATGCTCTTGTCCTTCAGGCGACCGTCGCTCCAGGCTCAGGAGCGGCGGTCGAAGTGCGGTCCCCCGAAGCCTTTGCCGAGCATTGCCGGAATGTGACCCATCTGCTGGGGAAGGGGATCATTCCCTCTCGCAACCTGTTCCTGGCAGGTCCCGACGTGCTCTGTCGTTCCCCCGATCTGGTCGAATCGTACCTTCGAATCGCTGGCGAAGCCTTCCCCCTGGCCGAGGCTCCCGCCCCTCCTCGGCGCTTGGAGCTTCCCGTCGATCGGCCGCATCGCGAGGGCATTCATGCCGTGCTGGGGGCGTCCGATGGCCCCTTGCCCGACGCCTCGGCCTGGTCCCGCTATCAGGCGCTCGGCCTGCGTCGCGTGACCTTCGGCCTGGCCTTCGGATCGGATCCGAACTCCGCCTGGCCTATCACTCCCCGAGACGACCTCAAGCGTCTCATCGCCGAGGCCCGAGCCGCTCACCTGGCCGTCAGCCTGGTGGTCTGGCCGGGCTCTCTCGATCCCTCCACCGAGGCTGAGGAACGCACCCGAACCGTCGCGTTGATCGAATCGCTTCCGTTCGGCAAAGGAGACCACGTCTACACGATCGAGAACGACGACGCCACCGAACCCCCCATCACCGCCTTGCGATCGGCGCTCACTCCGCTTCGAAGGACGCTCGGCCTGAAGGTCTTGCCTTACAACCTCCGCAAGCAGGGGCTTTGAAAGGGGGGGGCGAACCTCTCCCGCCTTGCCGGTCAGTCCATGCCTGCCCCGGCCGGGATCGGTTCCTCCTCGGGAACTCCGACCGGATTGCTCGGCGCGGGGACGTCGGCCTCGGCCTTGAGACGCTGCTGCGTGGGATCGGGCATCCCTTCGGGCCAGATGTAGAAGCCGCCTTTCCAGCGAGGTGCAATTTCCCAGGTGCCCCAGATTCCCTTGCCTTCGTTGAATCCCGCATAGAAAACGTCGTGGCGGCCGACGTACGTTTTGACCCAGTGGCAAGAGCCGTCGTCCAGGTTGTAGCGTCCTCGGACCAGGAACATGCCGACCCGGTCGCGGCCTTCTCCGGAGAGAACCCCCTGGCGAAACGTCAGATGCAGTTCCATTCCGTGACGGCCGGGGAGTTCCTTTTGCAGGAAAAAGCCGACCCAGGGGCCCGACGGGAACCGGGGATCGGTCTCGTTGGGGGGAATGGGGGTGTCCGTCTCGCTCATGGGTGCCGAACTCCCTTCCGGGATTTCCAAGGGTTCGGTCGAGAGACCTTGGGGCTGAGGCAGCGGGAGCGATCGGCTCCGTCTCAATCGGCCTTCAGTTCCTTGATCCGAACGTTGCGGTACCAGGCCCGGGCGCCGTGGTCTTGAAACGCAATGTGGCCGACGCGAGGGTGGTCCTTGATCGCGGTGAGAAATTTGTGCCGCGAGCCGTCCGGGCGGCGGGTGGGCTCGGGCCATTCCTCGGTGTTCAGAGTCGCGGTCTGGGTTCCGTTGACGGAGACGGTGACAATCGGCCCCTGGCACCGGATCTCGATCTCGTTCCATTCGCCGGCCGGTCGAGCCACATTCGAGGCCGCCGGAACCAGGTCGTAAATCGCCCCGAAGCTGTGAATGCCGGTCCCTCCCGGACCGACCTGGCACTCAAACCCCGTTCTCGGGTTCCGAGACGGGGGACCATGATGCGTCTTCGGATCGACCAGGCGTACGAACACGCCCGAATTGGTCCGCTCGGTCTCTTGCTTCACCTCGCACCGGAGGATGAAATCCTCAAAGACATCTTCGTGGTACACGAACGCTCCACCGTTCTGGAAGACCTGGAGCGTTCCATCGTCGATGGGATCATCGTACGGCGATCCGTCACCGTTGCGCCAGCCTTCGGTGGAGGAGCCGTCGAACAGAATGCGCCAGCCATCCTCCTCCGATCGAGGAACCGTGGCGGTCGCGTCGATTGGCAAGAAGGTGAGATTCGCGGCGAGGGCCAGAATGGCCGGCAAGAACGGATGGGGCATCGTGACGGGCTCCTTCGGTGCGATTCGGAGGCGATTCTCACTGTACTCGGACCCTCTTGCTGGCTCAACGCTCGAATCAGGAGTCCTGACGCCCCTGCGTGCCCTGATGCTCGCCGATCGATCCCTCGATTCAGACTCGGGGGTCATCGTCGTGACAATCGGAGTAGAATATCCCGGGAGACCTCCGCGAACACAGTCCGCGATCCGGTACGTCAACCGCTTGAGTCTCAACAAAGGTCGATTCGTGCTCGCTCCGTTTCCTTGACACGCTTTCTTTCGTTGCTGATTTGGATGGTCCTGTCGTATGGCTCGCTCGCGATACATCGTTGGCATTGATCTTGGAACCACCAATTGCGCCGTCGCGTTTGTCGACACCAAGGGGAAAGCCCGGCCCTCGGCCGCGATCCAACCGTTCCCGGTACCCCAACTCGTCGCTCCGGGCGAAACGAGCCCGAGGCCGATGCTCCCCTCATTCCTCTACCTCCCTGCCGGGCCTGAGTTGCCCCCCGGTGCCTCGGTCTTGCCCTGGGATGAAGGGGCCTCTCGAATCGTCGGCGAGTTCGCCCGATCCCAGGGAGCCCGCGTCCCCGCCCGCCTCGTCGCCAGCGCCAAGAGCTGGCTCTGCCACGCCGGGGTCGATCGCGAGGCCGCCATCCTCCCCTGGGGAAGCCCCGAAGACGTCCCCCGCCTCTCTCCCGTCGATGCCTCCGCCGCCCTGCTCGCCCACATCCGAGACGCCTGGAACCACAAGATCGCCCGCGGCGACGACGCCTTAAAGCTCGAAGCGCAGGAGATCGTCCTTACCGTTCCCGCCTCCTTCGACGAGGCCGCCCGAGAGCTGACCGTTGAGGCCGCCAAGCGAGCCGGCCTGGCCCATCTGACCTTGCTTGAAGAACCGCAAGCCGCCTTCTACTGCTGGATCGTCACCCATCAATCCGGCTGGCAGAAGCAGGTGAAGGCGGGCGAGCTGATCCTCGTCTTCGACATCGGCGGCGGCACGACCGACTTCAGCCTGATCACCGTCAACGAGACCCCCACCGGCCCAGGCTTCCGCCGCGTGGCGGTCGGCGATCACCTGCTCCTGGGGGGCGACAACATCGACCTGGCCCTGGCCCACCTCGTCGAGGGGAAGCTCGGCGGCCCCCGCCTCGACGCCGAGCAATGGAGCGCCTTGCGCTATTCCTGCCGGTCGGCCAAGGAGCAGCTCCTCTCCTCCGGAGGCCCCGACCGCGTCCCCGTCACCATCCCCGGCCGAGGCTCCCGGGTCATCGGCGGCAGCCTGAAGTCGGAGCTGTTGCGCGACGAGGTCCGATCGGTCGCCATCGACGGCTTCTTCCCGAGCGTCGATCGCACGACCGAGCCCGACCGCTCCGCCCGCGCCGGCTTCCAGGAGTTCGGCCTCCCTTACGTCAGCGACCCGGCCATTCCGAAGCACCTGGCCGCCTTCCTCCGTCGCCACCGGGGCGAGGCGATCCTGCCCGAAGGCCACCTGCCGGACGCCGACTCCCGCCCCGCCCGGCCCGACGCCATCCTGTTCAACGGCGGCGCCTTGACCCCCCAGGTCGTCCGCGATCGGATCGTCTCGGTCGTCACCTCCTGGTTCCCGGACGAGCCGGACGGGGCCTATGCCCCCCGCGTCCTCTCGAACGACTCGCTCGACCTGGCGGTTGCTCAGGGGGCGGCCTATTACGGGGTCGTCCGTCGCGGCGGCGGCATCCGGATCGGCGGCGGCACGGCCCGATCCTTCTACATCGGCCTCCAGGCGCAGGACGACGGGGCTGCCCCTTCCTGGCTCTGCACCGTCCCCCGAGACGCCCAGGAAGGGGACGAATTCCACATCGAGGACCGCAACTTCGAACTCCTCGTCGATCGCCCCGTCCTGTTCCCCCTGGCCAGCAGCTCCGTCCGGCCGCAGGACAAGCCCGGCGACCTCGTGCCCGGCGACCCGAATTCGATCCTCGACCTCCCCCCGCTCGCCAGCGTGATGCGGGTCGGCCGCAAGGCCAAGAGCGAGCGCGTGCCCGTCAGCCTGGCCGCGCTCGTCACCGAGATCGGCACCCTCGAACTCTGGTGCCAGTCCCGCACCGACGACCGCCGCTGGAAGCTCCAGATCCAGTTCCGCAACCCCGCCGCCTCCGGCAACGCCCCCGCCGCGGACCTCGACACCGACACGGAACAGGACATCCTCGAACAATCCCTCGTCGATGCCGCCGTCTCCGCCGTCCGCCTCGCCTTCGAGACCCCCGATCCCCAGGCCGAGCACGGCGCCGCCCGCCTCGTCAAACGCCTGGAGGAGGTGCTCGACCTCTCCCGGGACGACTGGCCCCCCTCGGCCCTCCGCGCCCTCTGGGAACCGCTCCGCGACCATGCCGCCGACCGCAAACGCTCCCCCCGCCACGAGCAGCGTTGGCTGAACCTCGCCGGCTACTGCCTCCGCCCCGGCACCGGCTACCCGCTCGACCCGGTCCGCATCAAGGCCCTCTGGCCGACCTTCCACCAGGGGGTCACCCACGCGAAGGACGTGCAATGCTGGGTCGAGTGGTGGGTTCTCTGGCGACGCGTCGCCGCCGGCCTCAACCGCGCCCACCACGACGAGATCTACCGACGCCTCGCCCCCTTCCTCCTCCCCGGCAAGGGGGGGGCCGGCCCCGCCTCCAAGAAGCTCAACCGCCCGAAGCCCGAATCCCACGAGATCGCCGAGATGTGGCGCTGCGCCGCCGCCCTCGAACGGCTCGAACCCTCCCTCAAGGTCGGCCTCGGCGACGTCCTCGCCAAGGTCGTCGGCCGCCCCCATGCCCCCCGATCCGCCCTCTGGTCCCTCGGCCGCCTCGGCGCCCGGATGCCCCTCTACGGCCCGGCCAACACCGCCGTCTCGAAAGACGTCGCCGAACGCTGGGCGTCCTCCCTCCTCGCCGTCGACCCCTCTTCCGACCGCGAGCGCGACGACCTGATCTTCGCACTCTCCCAGATCGCCCGCGTCTCCCGCGACCGCGCCCGAGACCTCGACGACCCCTTCCGCTCCCAGGTCCTCGCCCGCCTCTCCTCCCTCGGCGCCGATGACGAGGAAACCGTGGCACCCGTCCGCGAATTCCACGAACTCCGCTCCCGTGCCCAGGGGGTCGCCCTCGGCGACGCCTTGCCGGTGGGCCTCCGCCTGGTCGGTGAGGAGGGCTCCACCATTGATTGACTGAGCGTCTTCCTGTCGCGATTGCCTCAATAAGACCTCGCGCAGAGACGCAGAGAAGAGGAGTGATACGGAATTGCCTGGAAGAGTTGCCTTTGCGTGTGGCCGGGGCAAAGCACAGCGTGCCCCGGGTCCGGCGGCCTCCGCTCCCGGGGCACGCTGTGCTTTGCCCCGGCCACACGGGCAATGAGCGGTGATCCAGGCATTTCGGCATGAGAGAGGGAGCGAGGAAGAGGAGTGTTCAGGAGCCACCCAATCGCCCGGCTCAAAACCAGACCAGATGTTTCCTGGCGAATCCCAGAACATTGCGTGAACCATCGAGGCTCACCGTCTTCTTTCCCTCGCGTCTTCTCCGCGTCTCTGTGTCTCTGCGTGAGTCCCTCCCATTCGTCATTCAATCCGCATGGGCGAAATCCAACCTTCTCCCTACAATAACCCCACTTCCTTTGCTCCCGGCCCGACCCCGGGCGGTCCTCCTCGCCGATCATCGAGGGAACGATGCCCGACGCCTCCACCGCCCGATCGCTCGCCGATCCCCGAGCCCTCACCGATCTGACGCGCCTCATCCAGACCGCCGACGGCTTCCCCGAGGTCCTCGCCGCCCTCAAGAACAACCGCGGGGCCACGATCGACGGCGCCTGGGGCTCGGCCGCTCCGCTCGCCGCCGCCGCGTTGAGCTGGCACACCCCCAAGACGCTGCTCGTCGCCATCCCCCACGTCGGCGATGTGGACGACTTTGCTGACGACCTGAGCACCTTCTCCAGCCTCCCCGTCGCCGTGCTGCCCGCCTGGGAGAAGCCGCCGAGCCAGGCCAATCCCGGTGATGAAACGCTCGCCAGGCGCCTCCGGATCGCCCGGCAATTGCTCGACGACCCCCCGCGCATCCTCGCCGCCTCGTTCCAGGCCTTGATGCAGCCGGTCCCGACCCCCGAGGCCCTCGCACGGGCTTCCCGCACCCTCCGGGTGGGCGAGACCATCCCGGTGGAGGACCTGATTGGCTGGTTCGTCGAGCGGGGGATGACCCGCGTCGAGGTGGTCGAGGTCGCCGGCGAGTTCAGCCTGCGCGGCGGCATCCTCGACGTCTTCTCCCCCGACCGGGCCGAGCCGGTCCGCGTCGAGTTCTTCGGCGACGACGTCGAGTCGATCCGCCCCTTCGACCCCGAGTCCCAGCGATCGCTCGGCACGCTCGATGCCGTCTCGCTGACCGCCCCCGTCGCCGCGGCCGATCACTCCCCCGACGCCCTCGGCCACCTGGCCGATTACCTCCCCGAAGGCTCCTGGGTCGCCCTCGTCGAGCCCGACGACCTGAAAGAGCAGGGGGGGCACTACCTCGGCCGGGTCGAGAACCGCCGCGGCCTGTTCACTGTCAACGGCACCTTCAAGCGCCTCACCGAACGCCCCTCCATCGCCCTCTCGGCCGTCGCCTCCGCCAGCCTCGAAACCACCTGTCGTCTGCGGGTCGAGAGCGTCGAACGCTTCTCGGGAGAACTCTCAAAGGTCAAGGCCGAGCTGGAAACCGCCTCCGGTGGGCATCGCGTCCTCATCGCCTGCCACAACGCCGCCGAGGTCGAACGCCTGAGTGAGGTCTTCGCCGACACGTCCCTCGTCCGAGAATCCCGACTCGAACTGACCATCGGCCGCGTCCGATCCGGCTTCCATCTCATCGACGCCGAATTGCTCGTCATCGGCGATCATGAGCTGTTCGACCGCACCGAGGTCCGCCGCGGCACCGGCCGTCGCCGCTACGAGAGCCGGGCGATCGACAGCTTCCTCGATTTGAACGAAGGGGACCTCGTCGTCCACCTGAACCACGGGATCGCCCGCTATCGCGGCTTGCAACTCGTCGACAAGGAACGCGATAACGGCGGCTATGCCGAGGAACAGCTCGTCCTCGAATTCGCCGAAGGCACGCGCCTTTATATCCCGATTGCCAAGATCGACCTCGTCCAGAAGTACGTCGGCGGCGGCAAGATCGACCCTCCGCTCTCGAAGATCGGCACCACCTCGTGGGAGAAGCGCAAGAAGCGCGTGGCCGAGGCCGTCGTCGATCTCGCGCAGGACCTCATCGACCTGCAGGCCGAGCGCGCCCACAAGCCTGGCATCGCCTATCCCGAGGACGACTCCCACTGGCTCACCGAGTTCGAGGCCGCCTTCCCCTATCAGGAGACCCCCGACCAGCTTTCCGCCATCGAAGCCATCAAGCGCGACATGGCCCAGCCCCGGCCGATGGACCGCCTCATCTGCGGCGACGTCGGCTACGGCAAGACCGAGGTCGCCATGCGCGCCGCCTTCAAGGCCGCCGACGCCGGCAAACAGGTCGCCGTCCTCGTCCCCACCACTGTCCTGGCCGAGCAGCACCACCGCTCGTTCTCGAAGCGGATGGCCGAGTTCCCCTTCCGCATCGAGGTTGTCAACCGCTTCCGCCCCAAATCCGAGATCAAAGCAGTCCTCAAGGACACCGCCGCCGGCCAGGTCGATATCCTCATCGGCACCCATCGACTCGTGCAGAAAGATGTCGCGTTCAAGGATCTGGGTTTGATCGTCATCGACGAGGAGCAGCGTTTCGGCGTCGAGGACAAGGAGTGGCTCAAGTCCCTCCGCGCCACCGTCGACATCCTCACCCTCTCGGCCACTCCCATCCCCCGGACCCTGCACATGGCCCTGCTCGGCATCCGGGACATCTCGAACCTCGAAACCCCTCCCCCCGACCGCAAGGCCATCGAGACGCGGATCACCCGATGGGACGACCAGATGATCCGCCAGGCCATCCAGCGTGAACTGAACCGCGACGGCCAGATCTACTTCGTCCACAACAAGGTCTACGATATCCAATCCGTCGCCGACCGCATCCAGCAGCTTGTGCCCGACGCCCGGATCATCATCGGCCACGGCCAGATGACCGGCGATCAGCTCGAAAAGGCCATGATGACCTTCGTCCGCCACGAGGCCGACATCCTCGTCGCCACCACCATCATCGAGTCCGGCCTCGACATCCCCAACGCCAACACCATCTTCATCCACGAGGCCGACCGCTACGGCCTGGCCGACCTGCACCAGCTTCGCGGTCGCGTCGGCCGCTTCAAGCATCGTGCCTATGCCTACATGATCCTCGAAGAATCGAAGGCCGTCACTCCCAACGCCGTCCGACGCCTCAAGGCGATCGAGGAGTTCACCGACCTCGGCGCCGGCTTCAAGATCGCGCTGCGCGACCTCGAGATCCGGGGGGCCGGCAACATCCTCGGCGCCGAGCAGTCCGGCCACATCGAGGCCGTCGGCTACGAACTCTATTGCTCCTTGCTTGAAGGGGCCGTCCGCTCCCTGACCGGCAAGGGGGAACGTCCCCGCTACGACTGCTCGATCGAACTGTCCTGGCGTGCCTATCTGCCGGCCGATTACGTCCCCTCGCACAAGCTCAAGGTCGAACTCTACCGCCGCGTTGGCCGCCTCCGCAGCCTCGAACGCCTGGCCGATTTCCAGCAGGAACTCATCGACCGCTTCGGCCCGCTCCCGAAGCCCGCCGAACACCTGCTCGCCGAGGCCGAGCTGCGCATCCTCTCCGAGCACTGGATGATCTCCCGCCTCCATGTCGAGGACGCCTTCCTCGTCCTTACCTACCGCAACCCGAAGCGGATCGACGCCCTGGCCAAACGCCATCCCCCCTCGACCGTTCGGATCGCCGACAGCAAGACCGCCTACGTTCCCCTCGGCGACGACCGCTCCCCCGCTGCCATCGCCGCGCTTGCCCGCAATCTCCTCGCCACGCTGACGTCATCCCCCCAATCGTCTCCGTCGAAGCCCTCCCCGAAACCTCCGGCCGCCGCGTCGATTGCCCCTCCTGCCGCACCCGCTCCCGAACCCGACCCCAGCGTTCCGCTCAGCCAGGGCCTGAAAAGCCGCACCCGGCGCCGCAAGGCTTGATTCCGGTTCGGCACGATCACGTTCTTCCCCCCGAGGCGACGACCGTTCTGCTCCATCGTCGGTTTGAAAACCCTTGCTGCGAACCTGGATCACCGGACATCTGTCTCAATCTTCGGACAGGTGTTCGGGCAGCCTCGGAACCAGACGGGGAGCACCCTCATGGCCTCGAACAAGAAGCGCCGGAAGCAAAACTCCGTGGCTCGACGGATTGAAGGAGCCAAGCCCGCCTCCGCCTCCGATGGTGACCGCCGCCGCCGGGCGTTCGGTGCCCAGGTGGATGAGGCGCTCCGCCGCAAACGATCGGTCCGGGACTGGACGATCGACGAGGGCCCACCGCCGGGTGTCTAATTGCAACCGCCCACGGCAGCGCGTGCTGCCCCAATCGGCGGCAAATCAAGTGAGGCCGGTTGTGTCGATTGTGGCGGCGGTCACCACTTGACCTTCCGCGACGGGCTCGATACCGTACCGATCTGGCCTGATCTGGTCCGAGCCTGACCCGCCTGACTTGCCACGCGGCAAGTCGAACAAAGGATGTCGCGGGGGTGGCTCGGATCAACACGGATGACGATCCGGCCGAGACTCACGGAGGAGACGACCATGGCGACGCACGACCGTCGAGACGCCAAGGGGCGACGCAGCGGCTCGCGAGGCCCGAGCATCCTGCGGTTCGAACCGCTGGAAGGCCGCCAACTCCTGGCTGCAAATTTCGGGTCCGCCCTGGCCGGAGCCCGAGGCCCCGACCTCGTCGCCGTCTCCTTCCGCTCCGATTCGACCGGAGACTGGGGAGAGTCGATCAACATCAGCGGCACCCTTCGCAACGAGGGGAACGTCGATGCCGCATCTCCCTTCAAGGTTGATGTTTATGTCTCGGCCGCTCCCGATCGCTCGACCGGCGCGGTTCGGATCGGCTCGGTCGAGTTCGACGGCGTGAAGGCGGGCGACGAGGTCGAATTCCAGGAGACGCTCGACCTGCCTCCGGTCGCCGTGCCCGGCATGAGCAGCGACGACGCCGTTCATATCGGTCTGGTCGTGGACGCCGGCAACGCCGTGGCCGAGGTCAATCAGGCCAACAATGTCGATCGCGGTCTGAACATCGACTCCGCCGTGGTCCGAATCGTCCCCCAGGCGTCGGCCCACCTGGAGGTCCGCTCGGTCGAGTTCGAGAACCCTTCGCCCAACTGGGGCGAGCTGGTCCAGGTCACCGCTCGGATCGAGAACACCCACCCGGGACGGGCCCCGGCCTCGGTCGCCCGGGTCGTCCTGACCCCGCCGAACATCCCCGCCGGAACCGGCCAGGATGTGACCCTGGTGGGTGATCTGGAGGTCCGGGAGCTGCAACCCTATTCCAGCGCAAAGGTTTCCGGCTACGTCCGCCTGCCCGATGGCCCTCCCAAGGACTTCCCCGAGGCTGGCGGTTTCATCGCTCGGGTCGTTGCCGATGCGGGTTACGACGTCCACCCGGTCTTCGCTCCCCAGGCCCCCCAGGGACGAGGGATCGACTGGGAGGTGCTGACCATCACCCCCGCCTCCGACGCCGACCCGGTCGACCCCAACCTCGCCCGCCCCGATCTCGCCGCCTCGACCCTCTTGACCCCCGGCGCGACCTTGACCTGGGGGGGAACCTTCCAGGTCGCCGCAACCGTCACGAACCAGGGGCCTGCCTCTGCCGGCCCGCTCCATCTCCGCTTCCTGCTTGCCGGGCCAAACGGCGAGCTGAACAACGCCCTGGTCCTCGGCGACGCCCTCCTGGAAAACGGCCTGGCCGCCGGTGCCTCGCAGACCGTCAACCAGACGCTCAAACTCCCCGGCAAGCTCCCGTTTAACATCCCGCTCGGCGACGGCATCGGCCGGCTCGTCGTCCAGGTCGACCCCGAAAACCTCGTCGATGAGTCGAGCATCTCGAACAACTTCGCCCTCTCAGTCCCGATGACCCTGAAGCTCCCGGTTCCCGAGGC